>JBKPNP010000548.1:0-2433 GCA_046732775.1 Acidobacteriota bacterium | reverse complement strand
TCAAACGGACGCGACGCGTGCAGCGGATCGTCGTTGCGCGTTGAGAGCGCGCGCATGGAAGCGAAGCCGGCGACGCTCATTGGAGTGATGGCAGACTCGGCGCCGCCGCAGATCATCACGTCGGCATCCCCGCGCTGGATGATTTTGAAGCTGTCCCCGATCGCATGCGCGCCCGCGGCACACGCGGTTGCGGTAGCCGAGTTCGGCCCCTTAGCCCCGTAACGAATCGACACCTGGCCGGCAGCGAGGTTGACGATTGCAGAAACGATGAAGAAAGGAGAAACGCGATCCGGCCCTTCGTTCAGCAGTTTTGAATGCTCGCGCTCAATCGCCCAAAAGTCGCCAATGCCGCTGCTGATGTAGGTGCCGGCATTTTCCGCGAGCTCTTCGGGAAACTTCCCTTCCTCGGTCAGCTCAAAGCCGCTGTCGGCCATCGCTTCGACCGAGGCTGCGATTGCGTAATGAATAAAGGCGCCCATTTTGCGCGCCTCTTTTTTGGGGATGAATTTGAGCGGGTCGAAGTCTTTAACTTCAGCGGCAAACTTCACGGAAAACTTCTCCGTGTCGAATTTCTTGATGTAGTCAACGCCGCTGCGGCCGCTCATGAGTGCGGCCCACGTCGTTTCCACTGTATTGCCAACCGGTGTGATTAAACCCAACCCTGTGACAACTACACGTCGTGCCAATGCAAAGCTCCTTGGGAAAGGACAGTGATGAGTAATGAGTAATGAGTGATGAGAATGGCCAAAGCCAAGAGTCTCGTCACTGGTCACTCATAACTCATCCCCCATCACTACTTTTTGTGCTGATCGATGTAGTTGTAAGCGTCGCGGACGCTCTGAATCTTTTCCGCGTCCTCGTCGGGAATTTCGATTCCGAATTCCTCTTCGAAACGCATGACAAGCTCAACCGTATCCAAAGAGTCTGCTCCGAGGTCGTCGATGAAACGGGCATTTGGTGTTACCTCGTTTTCATCTACGCCTAATTCGTCGACGATAATCTGTTTGACCTTACTCTCGATTTCTGGATCGGGCATTTCGTTTTGCTCCTCCTTAAAATATCGCTTCAAAGTAGGACAGACATTTTGTCTGTCCCTCAACTAACTGACAGGCAGGAATGCCTGTCCCGCTAAATACCAAGGTTGGCAACCGCGTTCTTCAAGCTGCCAGCATCCTCGACGTTAAAGCACTTTACCTGCCGGTTTATCTGTCGCATTAAACCGCTTAGAATTTTTCCCGGGCCAACTTCTACGAAGGTATCAACACCTTCGGCAATCAACAACTCCATCGACTGCAACCAGCGGACGGGGGACGAAACTTGTTTAATCAACGAAGCGCGCGCAGCGGCACCGTTTGTTATCACTGCCGCATCAACGTTGGTTACCAGCGGGCTCCGGAGGTC
This sequence comes from Acidobacteriota bacterium, assembly GCA_046732775.1. GTDB lineage: Bacteria > Acidobacteriota > Blastocatellia > Pyrinomonadales > Pyrinomonadaceae > PSRF01. The sequence continues at coordinate 1,032 of JBKPNP010000548.1, read as the reverse complement.
GGCAAAGTTTATCTTTTCAAGATCAGGCGACAAACGTTCCTGCGCAGGCATCATCAGCGCCGAGTGAAATGGTGCACTGACATTCAACTTTAGAACCCGCTTCGCGCCGCGTTCCCTTAACAACTCTCCGGCTCGCTCAACTGCTTCGCTGTTGCCCGCGATCACCACCTGGCCCGGCGAATTGATGTTAGCCGGCGCGCATACCTGACCCTGAGCCGCTTCAGCACACGCAGCTTCAATCACCGTTAACTCAGCGCCGATTACTGCAGCCATCGCGCCCACACCGACGGGCACAGCTTCCTGCATGTACCGACCGCGCGCGCGCACCGTTTTAACTGCGTCGGCCGTGTTCAGCGAACCGGCGGAGACCAGCGCCGAGTACTCACCCAGGCTGTGTCCGGCGACGAAGTCTGGTCGCGGAAACCCTTCAACTCCCATTGCCCGGAATGCCGCGGTGGAAACAGAAAGAATCGCCGGCTGTGTATTCTCAGTCAGCTGTAACTCTTCCGCGGAACCCGCAAAACACATTTCCGAGATGCGAAAGCCGAGCGCGTCATCAACTTCTTCAAAGACCTGTGCTGCCGCCGCGAAATTATCTGCCAGGTTTTTCCCCATGCCGGGATTCTGCGAACCCTGGCCTGGAAAAATATACGCGAGTGACATGTGTAATCAGTGAATAGTAAATGGTAAATCGTAAATAGTTAAAACGGATTAAGTTTCTTGGGACCGCGGGGTCCCGCCCGCAACGCGCCGTAAGGCGCGAAGTTCTCTTATCAAAACCGTTTTCGCGTTGCGCGCTCATTGCGGGCGGGACGCCCGCGCTCCAGTCTTCATTAGGGCGGAACGCGCGCTTCCAATCACCAGCGCATCAGCACCGCGCCCCAGGTCACACCGCCGCCGAAAGATGCAAGCAGTACCAAGTCATCTTTCTCAATCCTGCCCGCTTCAACGCATTCATCTAACCCAATCGGAATCGACGCCGATGACGTGTTCCCATGCATCGCAATGTTTGAATAAACGCGCGCGTCTTCC
>JBKPNP010000547.1:0-4264 GCA_046732775.1 Acidobacteriota bacterium | reverse complement strand
TTGCTGATTGGCGATTGGCTTTATCGCGAATACGCCAATCCAAAATCACCAATCGACAATCTGCAATCGGTAGACCCACCCGCAACCGCAGGTAGTACTGACCTCACTCCCGAACTGACACTGCCCCACTGTGAGTTAACTCTCCTGCCACTCCACGAAAAACAGCCGGTACTTGTCCGGGTCCTGCAACGTGATAAAGCGGCCGCCCCAGCCTTCGTCCGCCGGCGGCCAAACCTCCGCGCCGCGTTCCTTCAATGTCCGGAAGTATTCGTCGACGTCGTCAACTCCAAGGAAGAAGTTCACACCGCGTCCACGCTTCAGCATCGTTTCCAGGTGCTGCGCGAGGGTAATCTTCAGAGCGCCTGCCTGCAGCGTCGCCATCGGCGGCTCCGATTCGGGTGTGTGCTTGTTAATTTCGAAGCCGAGGACATCGTGGTAGAAGGTGAGAGACTCTTCGATGCTGTTCACTTCGAGAAACAAAAGATCCAGTCCGGTAACTTTCATAACTCAAAGCTTCTCACAATGCGGTCAGCAGCAGATAGACGCCGTAACAACCGGCGAGCACGGCACACCAGAAAAGCATCTCCTGCAAACGCCGGAATCCCCGCACCCGTTTCGTTAACGGCATACTATCGGCAATCGCGCGCATGGTGCCTCGGGCCATCACAATGCCGAACAGGATTACCAGCACCGCTAATATCCCCAGCGGCCAGAGAAACCAGATCCATTGAAACCGCACCAGGAACAACAGGAACAGTCCAACCAGCAGACAGAAAAACGCGCTCAATCCCTGGCCCAGCAGTCCGACATCTCTTGCGGTTGGCGCCGCCACCGGCACGGTTACCGCCGGACGACCCTTGCGGCGTTCGTCATACTCGCGTCGCGTCGCTTTGTTTCTCAAGACACCGTACGCTTCGTTAAGCGACTTCATCCCCTCTTCGCTGCCGCCCCGGTCGGGATGATGCAAGGCGGCCATCCGCTTATACAGGCGCTCGAGCTCCGGCGCGGTGGTTCGTTCCGTAGCGCCAAGAATCTCGTAGTAATCCTTCGTTGAGTCTGACGGTCGCATGGCTCGAGAACGGAGTTTCAGGTTTCAGGTTCCAAGTTTCAAGTTAAAACTGGTGCCAGTCTGGGTGATGACTGGAGCGCAACCGCCCGACTGGAGCCCAACCGGCGCGACTTGGAGCCCAACCGTCCCGGTTACTACCTTTCCGGCAAACGCAAGCGATGACGCTTGCGCTCAGTCGGTATTTCCTGACCTTGAAACTTGAAACTTGAAACTTGAAACTTGAAACCTTACTTCGTGACTTGAAACTTGTAACTTGAAACTTGAAACTACGCTCATGGCGCATCAATTCAACCCCGGCGATGATTTAATCTTCCAGCTCGAGAGCGGACTGGGATTACTCCGCATTCTCGCTGTTGAAGGTGAAGGCTCAGACACCGTTTGGCATCTACTCGCGTACGACGAGTTTTTTCCTTCCGCGGAAGCGGCGGAGGAAGCACTTGCGACCAGCGATTCACTCCACGTGCGAAAAGCTCACATGGCGTTAACCGACCGTGCGTTTGAACGAACACCCGCGGCACGCCTCGGCAATCGTCCGCTAACGAACGAAGAACTTGAAGCAATGCGCGAATGGCAGGCTTCAGATACTAAAACCGTTTCTGACCGCTCAGCTTTGCTGCTCCTGGGAATTCGATGAACACAGTTACAGAAATACTCTTTTGGGATCGCGGGCGTCTGGCCCGCAATGAGCGCGAAGCGCGAAAACGTTCGCGCCTGCGGCGCGTTGCGGGCGGGAGGGCCGCGCTCCCAATACTCCTCCTGTTTGTCGTTTTAGTTCCCGCGTCCTTCGCGAAACGCACGGAGCGACTCATCGACGGTTGGAAGCCAACTCACTATTCCGTATCGCTAACCTTCAACAATAGTCTAACTGAAATCACAACCGCGAAAGCCGAGATCATGATCGTCTCGCTGAAGGATTCGCTTTCGAACATCGATCTGGATTTCGGCGAGTTGCCCATTGACTCCGTCACCGTTAACAACCGCAGCGCCACTTATCAGCGAGGTGCGGGCCTTCTTAATATCAAACTCGACCAACGCGTGCCGCGCGACACGAGCGTAGTTGTGGTTGTCACTTACCACGGCAAGCCGAAGGACGGTTTGATCTTGTCAACGGACAAGGCCGGGAAACTTGCGGCAGTTGGCGATAATTGGCCAAACCGTTTGCACCACTGGATTCCCTCTTTCGACCACCCCTCGGCAAAAGCGCCTATAACCTTTTCCATCACCGCCCCCTCGCAAAACGAGGTCGTTGCCAACGGCAAACTCGACCGCATTGAAAACGCTTCAGGCATGATGCGCACCTGGACATATACGGAAGCGGTGCCCATTCCTCCCTACTGCATGATCATTGCAGTGGGAGATTTTGCGCGGCTCGAAGGACCCGTTAAGACTGGTAGCGCGCTGTTGTATTACGTTCCCCAGCCCGATAGGCCCGCGGCCAGCCACGGTTTTGGCGCGGCGGCGCCGGCGTTAAAGTTTTTTAGCGATCTCGTCGCGCCGTACCCTTATGAAAAGCTCGCTCTGATAATCGGAGCCACGCGTTTTGGCGGCATGGAGAATTCCAGCGCCATAGTTTTTCCCAGTGGACTGCTGGACAAGCGCTCCGGCGCCATGCAGAGTGCCGTCTTCCAAATTCCGGTGGGACTACGTGACGTCGTGGCCCATGAAATCGCGCATCAGTGGTTTGGGGATTCAGTCACGGAATCAACCTGGTCGGATTTATGGTTGAGCGAAGGCTTTGCTGATTACTTCGCCGGGCTATTCATTCAGCGACATGAAAGCGAGGCTGAATTTCGTCGTTACATGAAGCAGGAAGCCGATTCATATTTCGACTACGAGAAGAAACGCCGCTCGCCTATTTACGACACGGACACGCAGGATTTACTCAAACTGCTGAACGCGAACAACTATCAAAAGGGCGCCTGGGTCTTGCACATGCTGCGAGGCGAGCTTGGGGACGAACCATTCTTCCGCGGTATTCGCAATTATTACGAAGCTCACAAGAATGCCACTGCCACCAGTGAAGATTTGCGTGCCGCGCTCGAAGCGAGCTCAGGCAAAGACTTGAAAGACTTTTTCGCGCGCTGGATCTACGGGGCCGGACACCCTGAATATCAGTTGACCTGGAGTTGGAATGCGCAGAGGAGCGAAGTGGAGTTGAGGCTGAAGCAAGTTCAACGCGATCCGGCTTTCCCCAATCGCTTGCCGGTTGAAATAGTCACCGGCGCCGGTCGCCAACGATTTCTGCTTAAGCCTAACGGCAAGGACACAACAGAACATTTCAAACTGCAAGGCACGCCCACGATGGTGTTGATTGATCCGGACAACCTCGTCCTCGATGAATCTAGTGTAGTGGCAAACGCAAAGGCTGCCGGTCGCCCGTAGCGCAAACTGTTAGCTTGCGCTCGCTCGATGGGTTCAACGAATACGCAACGACTGGAGCGCAATTGTCCCGGTTGCGGCCGCTCGGGAAAAGTAAACTAAGCCCGCAAGCGGGACGCTTGCGCTCCAGTCACTTGAACCTCTTATCCGCTGAACTTGAAACTTGAAACTTGAAACTTGAAACTTTTTTATGTACACCCCTGGTCGGTAATATCGAGTCCCTTGTCGATAATCGCGAATGCCTCGCGTAGCTGCTCTTCCGTGATGCTCAGCGGCGGGTTCGTAAAGAACGTGTTCCAACGCACCAGCGTGTAGAGTCCCTGCTGCCGGAAAAACTTTCCGAGCGCCTGCATCTCCGGCGAGGTGCCATTGAACGGCGCCATCGGCTCGCGCGTCTCCTTGTTACGCACTAACTCCACAATGCCGAACAGCCCAATGTTGCGCGCCGTGCCGAACGAAGGATGGCGGCTCTCGAGCTCCGCAAACAATTCGCTCATCACCTTCCCCATGCGTCGCGCGTTCTCAATCAAGTTGTCTTCTTCATAGACCGCGATCGTTGCCAGCGCCGCCGCGCACGCGAGCGGATGGCTGTTGTAAGTCAGCCCGCCGTAAAAAACATTCTTCTCGAAGTGGTCCGCGATCTGGCGTCGCATACCGACCGCGCCAAGCTGCACGTAGGCGCTCGTCAGTCCCTTAGCCATCGAAATCAAATCCGGCTCAACTTTCCAATGGTCAACTGAGAACCATTCTCCGGTGCGGCCAAATCCGGCCATCACTTCGTCTGCGATCAGCAGAATGCCGTACTTGTCGCACAAC
>JBKPNP010000546.1:0-2286 GCA_046732775.1 Acidobacteriota bacterium | reverse complement strand
GCAAAAGATCACTAAAGAAACGATGATGTCTGAGGGCAAGAAGCGCACCTACTATCTGTACGTGCCGAAGACTGTCACGAGTGCGACGCCCGTTCCGCTCATCGTTTTATTGCACGGCTCGAATCACGTTGGCCTGTCGTTGGCAGAGAAGTGGAACAAGTTAGCGGAAAAGGAAGGCGTGATAATCGCCGCGCCGGATTCTATTGATTCGGCAAAATGGTCAGTGCCAAAGGATGGGCCGACGTTTATTCATGAACTGGTAGAGTCGTTAAAGACGAAGTATCCGGTCAATCCCAAAAGAGTTTACCTGTTCGGCCATTCGGGTGGCGCCGTCTTCGCGTTGCTGCTGGGAGTTTATGAACCGGAGTACTTCGCGGCCATTGCGATTCACGCCGGGGCATTAACCGCAGACGCAATGCCGGCAGTTGATATCGCGAAGAGAAAGATTCCCATGCACATTCAGGTCGGCACAGTTGATGAGTATTTCCCGTTGGACGCCGTCCGGGCGACCCGCGATGCGCTGAACAAACAGGGATTCGCGGTGCAACTCATCGAGCTGTCGGGCCACAATCACTGGTATTACGATCTGGCGCCGAAGATTAATCAGACGGCGTGGGACTTTCTCAAAGCTTTTGAGTTGCCGGGCGAGCCGCTTTACCAGGAGTTCAAATTCCGCACGAATGACAAGTCGTCCAAACAAGCTGCTGACCAATACAATCTGGGCACTAAGCTGCAGCAGGCCGGAGACGTCGCGGGGGCAATCTCTGCCTATACGCGCGCGATCGAAGTCGATAAGAAATATGCCGACGCCTACAACAACCGCGGCGTTGCCTACCTGACTCAGCGAGATTACGCTGCGGCGGCCGCCGATTTCACGCGCAGCATCGAGCTCGCGCCGTCAGACGCGGCCTATAACAATCGCGGCAGCATCTATTTCTCGCAAGGAAAGATCGATGAGTCGATTGCAGATTTCACGGCCGCGATCAAATTGAAGCCGTCCGCGGAAAGCTACATTAATCGAGGCGTCGGCTATCAACGCACGAACCATGACGCACTCGCGTTATCCGACTATGAAGCCGCAATTAAACTGAATCCGAAGTTTGGACGAGGGTTCGTGTTACGCGGACTACTGCTGCTGAAGCGCGGGGGGCAGGATGCGGATGCCTGGAAAGACTTGAACCAGGGTTTCGCCCTCGACCCGAGCTTGCATGCGGAGTTTGATCCGATGATTAAGCAACTGCGACCGAATGAATAGGGCGATTAAGTTTCGTCGTGCCTTATTTCACTTTCATCTGATGCTCGGATGGAAATGAATTTTGCTGGAGGATTTTGGTGGCGCCAGCGCATTTTGACAATGGTAAAAAGCACTGCCAACGCGACTGCTATTAAGAACCCTGCCAGCAACTGTCGACCTAAATCGCCGAAGTCAGAATTAACAGTCTGGTCGGAAATAATGAAGAATAGGGAACCGATGTAAATCAAGGCGCACGTCGACATGACAGACCCTTTCGTTTGCGGATGGAGACGCAGCCAGCGCAAACTTAGAGTCGTTTCTCGATCTATTTGTTCCTCCTTTTTCCACGACTATCGCAAACGTTAGGACGAAACATGAATTCAAACCGTGATCCGGCCATCAGAATTACGCTGCTGCCGCGCGATACAAATTCCGCCGGAACGATTTTTGGCGGTGTCATTCTCAGTTACATCGACATGGCCGGCGCTATCGAGGCGCACCGGCGCACGGGCATGGATCGTTTCGTGACGGTGGCGATGCGTGAAGTGATTTTTCACAAGCCGGTATTCGTAGGCGATCTGGTGAGCTTTTATGCCGAGACGGTTAAAGTCGGCAATACTTCGATCACGATTCGCGTGATAGTGGAGACGGAGCGAGTTAGCGCCGGTTCAGAAGTGGTGCGGGTTACGGAAGCCGAAGTGGTTTACGTTGCGGTTGACGAGAAGCGGCAGAAGACGAAGATAAGACGAAAATAAGTTTCGAGTTTCGAGTTTCGAGTTTCAAGTTTGGAAGCAGGAACTAAGGACTGAGGACTCTGGACCCAAACCTGACTGCTGGCTTCTGCCTTTCGAACTTGAAACTTGTAACTTGAAACTTAGTTAAGCAGTGCCTGCATGCGATGTAAGCCGGCGGCCGCTTCGCTGAATTCCGGCTGCTGTTCCAGCGCCTTCCCGTAGTGACGCGCGGCATCGAGATATCTCTTCCGCGTTTCGTAAATGCGTCCCAGGTTGAAGTGAGGGAACGCATACGATTCGTAACGCGGCGCGTAAAGC
>JBKPNP010000545.1:0-1112 GCA_046732775.1 Acidobacteriota bacterium | reverse complement strand
TCGTCGGCAAGTGTCATATCGCTTACATCCCGCGCGACGGAAGAATCGTGGGCATCTCAAAGCTGGCGCGACTCGCGGAAACGTTTTCGCGTCGCCTGCAGTTGCAGGAACGATTGACGACTGACATCGCCAACACGCTTTTCGAAGGACTAAAACCAATCGGAGTGATGGTTGTAATCGAAGCAGCGCACACCTGCATGACCCTGCGCGGCGTCCGCAAAGCTGACGCCAAGACTGTTACCTCTGCGGTGCTGGGCGGTTTTCGTACCGACCCGCGCACGCGTGCGGAAGCGATGGCGTTGATCACTGGAAAAGAATGAGGGCTTGCATATGAGCATTCGACACCGACGGACTCTTCGGATTGTGAGTTCAGCCGTTTTAGTCGCGACGATTTGTGTGATCGCAATCTCACAGCAACGCGGAGGGCCACGGCTGAACGAAACGGCGATGCGCGCCCATATCAAGTTTCTATCCAGTGACCTGCTTGAAGGACGCGGCACCGGAGCGCGTGGCGGCGAGCTGGCTGCGAATTACATTGCCGCACAACTCGAAGCGCTCGGCTTGAAGGGCGCGGGCGCTCAGGGCAGTTTCTTTCAACCTGTATCGCTGGTTGGCGTGAAAGCGGATCCGAATACGAAGCTCACCATCTCCGGCCGCAACGGCAAGGAGAGTTTTAAGTTTGCCGACGACTACGTCGCGTTCACGGGCGCACAAACCGAAGAAGTCGACGTTGATGCCGACATGGTGTTCGTCGGCTACGGCATTAACGCGCCTGAATTGCGCTGGAACGACTACAAAGGCGACGCGGATTATCGCGGTAAGATTTTGGTGATGCTGGTGAACGATCCGCCGGCCACCGCTGAAGAGCCATCGCTCTTTGGCGCCAAAGCGCTCACTTACTACGGTCGCTGGACCTACAAATACGAAGAAGGGGCCCGTCGTGGCGCCGCCGGTGTCATCCTCCTGCATACCACTGAATCGGCCGGTTACCCCTGGAGCGTAGTGCGAACTTCAAATGGAGCCTGGCGTTTCGACATTGCGCGCACGTCTAACGACACATCGTTCTTGAAAATTCGTTCGTGGGTCACTGACGAAACCGCGCGCAAGATCAT
>JBKPNP010000544.1:0-1657 GCA_046732775.1 Acidobacteriota bacterium | reverse complement strand
GTTGCTTCCAATCCGAAGACGGTCGCGAGGGTGTCAAGGCGTTTTTAGAAAAACGCGAACCGCGGTTCGTCGGGAAATAAAAACAGTTTCGAGTTCCGAGTTCCGAGTTTGTGTTGCCTGACGAAGTTGGGCTGTTCGTGGGTCGACTAATTCAGAACCGGGAGCGGTAGCGACCGGGTGTCGTGTTCTACAAAAATTGAGCGTTGGGAAAGTAGACCCGGTCGCTATCGCCCCCGGTTCTGAATTTGTCGACCCACGAAGGATTCGAGCCTCGAGTCCTGAGTCCTGAATCCTGAGTGCTGAGTGATGAGTCCTGAGTTCTGAGTTCTGAGTTCTGAGTTTCCGTGTAAGTTTTAACTCGAAACTCGAAACTCGGAACTCGAAACTTCTTAGAGTTCGCATGAAGCTAAACAATCGCATCGCGTTGATTACCGGCGGTGGCCGCGGAATAGGGCGGGCAATTGCGCTGCAGTTTGCGAGCGAAGGCGCGAGCGTCGCCGTCGCGGCGCGCAGCCTCGACCAAGTTGTGAGCGTGGCAGCGGAACTGAACGAACAGTTTCAAACCAAGGCGCTGGGTGTCGTCTGCGATGTGTCTGACGTTTCCAGTGTTCAGCAGATGTTCGAAACGGTGGGCAAATTTTTCGAACGCTCACCGGACATAATGGTTAACAACGCCGGCATTGCCGAAAGCGCCCCACTCGTCAAAACAACCGACGAACTCTGGCGACGAATCCTCGAAATAAATTTGAGCGGTACGTTCTACTGCACGCGCGCAGCTTTACCGGCGATGATTGCGAATGGGTGGGGTCGCATCATTAACGTTGCCTCCATCGCGGGCAAGACCGGCGCGCCCTATGTTGCGGCGTATTCAGCGTCGAAACACGGCGTCGTTGGACTGACGCGTTCCGTCGCTCTCGAAGTCGCGACTAAAGGCATCACAGTGAATGCCATCTGCCCGGGCTACGTCGATACGGAGATGGTCAGCCGCGGCATCGAAAACATTACTTCGAAAACTAAATTGTCGGCTGATGAAGCGCTCGACTCGCTCAAGAAGATGAGTCCGCAGAACCGAATCATCGCGCCGGAAGAGGTGGCGGCGCTGGCGTTGTTGTTGGCCTCGGATGAGGGTGCGGGAATAAACGGGCAGGCAATCAACGTCGATGGCGGCACGGTGCTGTCTTAACTTTGGAGTGCGGTTACCAGTCACCGCTTTATCTTCGGGGCGGCTTGACGCCCCCGCGACTAACAATACAGCGCTGCGACAGGTCGCAGCGAAAACAAAGCGGTGACAGGTCACCGCACTCCAAAAGTCTAGCACCTGTCGTCAGAGCCGCTGCATCAGTTCAAACACCAGCCGCACTGGCAGGCCCACCACGTTGAAATAGTCGCCCTCGATTTCGGTGATAAACAACGCGGCCTTGCCCTGAATTCCGTAGGCGCCCGCCTTCCCTTTCGGTTCGCCGCTCGCCACGTACCAATCAATTTCTTTTTGCGTCAGCTCGGCAAAACGCACTCGCGTCGTCTCATAAGCCACCACGGTCTTCACACTGCGAATCAACGCAACACCAGTCACCACTTCGTGCCAGCGGCCGCTTAACAATTTCACCATTCGACGAGCATCGTCGTCATCGACAGGCTGTCCCAGGATTTCATTGTC
>JBKPNP010000543.1:0-1616 GCA_046732775.1 Acidobacteriota bacterium | reverse complement strand
ACGCGCGCAAGGGCGTGCCCATCGTGTTCTTCTTTGACGGCGAACACGAGGACTACCACAAGCCCGGTGACTCGGTAGACAAGATCGACTTCGCAAAAATGGAGACGGTGACGCGCACCATTTATCTGACGCTTTGGGAGTTGGCGAACCGCCCGGCGCGCGTAAAAGTCGACAAACAACTTCCGCCAAACCTGACGCGGCAACGTGAGAACTGATCCGATTTGCTTTCAGTCCCCGCAGCGGACGGCAGCGTAAAGCCTGGGGCGTGAGCTCCAGGTTCGCGTCACAAAAGCGATTAAAGCTCGCGGAGCGGGCCGCAGCGCATCATTTGAACAAGTGTTGGCGCGCGCTGGCTTTACGCTGTTGTCCGCTCCGCGGACTAAAAACGGTGATGCCTCAAGTACATAATCACCGCTCCCTACCGGTCGCGGTTCTGCAAATCTCGTCTCATTCGTGGCCGCGTTCCGCGACCAGCCGGCGATAGGCTTCGTCTCGCGAAAGGCCGAGCTCGCGTGCGGCTTTCTTTAAAGCTGTGCGGTGATCGAGTCCTGCTTCCTCAAACCGCGCAACCACGCCGCTGATAGTTAACCCCTGTTCGCCTGAACTGGCTTCACTAGCGATAACGGTGCGATCGATTATCAACACGATTTCACCGCGCGCGTTTTCCGCGTCCGCGAAACGCTCGGCGAGATCGCTGAGACGGCCGCGAGCCAGTTCCTCGTGAAGCTTCGTTAATTCGCGGGCCACCACCGCCTCGCGCTCTCCCAGAATTTCGCAGGCATCTCTTAGCGTCGCCGCGATCCGATGCGGTCCTTCATAAAAAATCAAGGTCGCCGGAATCGAACGCAATTCAGCGAGACGAGCGCGACGCGCGCCTGAGCGCGAGGGAAGAAAACCGCCAAAGAAGAACTCGTCAGTCGGGAGACCGGACGCGACCAGAGCAGTAGTCAGCGCATTTGCGCCGGGGATTGGAACCACACGCAGTTCACTTTCAATCGCTGCCCTGGTCAGACGAAACCCCGGATCGCTAATCGACGGCATGCCGGCATCCGTGACTAACGCCACACTCAAGCCGGACTGCAACTGCGCGATCAGCTCGACGGTACGCTCGCGCTCGTTGTGTTCGTGGTAGCTAATTGTTTTCGTGTTAATGCCGTAATGATTGAGTAGCTTCCTGGTGTGGCGCGTGTCCTCGCAGGCGATCAGATCAACTTCGCCGAGTACGCGTACGGCGCGGTGGGTGATGTCTTCAAGATTGCCGATGGGAGTAGCTACGAGGTAAAGAGTTCCGGCCATGCGGGTATTCTGTCATCACCGGCGACGTCCGACAAACTTCAGTTTGTCGTCTTACGATGTCGACAAATCAAGCGACAAACTAAAGTTTGTCGGACATGCGAAAGCCTCGCGGCGACTGTTGGACCACGAGGCTTCGCTCTAACGTGTAAACGAGTCTGTTTACCTTACCAACGGTTCGGCAACGGTATGCGCCGCCACCAATCGTTATTGCCGTTTCGACCGTCGGGATAGTTGCGGCCGTTTGGGAAGCCGCCGCCAAACCCCACACCATACGCATCGGAAATGATTCGCAGTTCCTGTTGAATTTGCGACCACTCTGA
>JBKPNP010000542.1:0-1698 GCA_046732775.1 Acidobacteriota bacterium | reverse complement strand
GGTCATGAGCGTGCCGGCCCACGATGAACGCGATTTCGAATTCGCGCAGAAGTATTCGTTGTTGATTCGGCGGGTAATCGAACGTATCTCGCATGAGCAGGAATCAATTCCGCACGACGCGACCAGCGAGGACCAGTCCATCGCGATGCAGCATGCGTTTACCGACGAGGGAATTCTGGTCAATTCGGGAGAATGGAGCGGCAAACTTTCGCAGGTCGCGATACCGGAGATGGCGCAGTTCGCGAAGCAGCACGGCTTCGGCGAGCCGGCGATCACGTATCGGATTCGCGACTGGGGAGTTTCACGCCAGCGGTTCTGGGGCGCGCCCGTTCCGATTGTTTACTGCGATAAATGCGGCGTTGTGCCGGTGCCGGAAAAAGATTTACCTGTCCGTCTGCCGGACACTGCTGCGTTCACAGGCTCCGGTGAATCTCCGTTAGCAGGCGTGCCGGAGTTTGTAAACACAACCTGTCCGAAGTGCAACGCACCCGCGCGACGCGATACCGACACGATGGATACGTTTGTCGATTCGTCCTGGTACTTCTTCCGCTACTGCGACCCGCGCAACGAAGCGGCGCCATTCGATGCGAAACTCGCCGGGCAGTGGACGCCCGTCGATCAATACATCGGCGGCGACTCGCACGCCGTGATGCATTTGATCTACACGCGCTTCTGGACCAAGTTCATGCGTGACATCGGACTCGTTTCTTTCGACGAGCCCGTCAAGAAATTGTTGACGCAGGGAATGGTAACGAACCGTGTCGAGGGCACTGACGAATGGAAAGCGATGTCAAAAAGTCTCGGCAACGGCGTCGACCCGGACGAGATGATTGAAGCGTTCGGCGCTGACGCGGCGCGTCTGTTCGTCTTATTTGCGGCTCCGGCTGAAAATGAACTTCGCTGGTCTGAATCCGGCATCGAAGGTGCGGTCAGGTTTCTGCGCCGGGTTTACACAATGGTCTGGCGTTGGCATGAGAGACTGTCGAACCCCGCGGCCGCCGTGCTCGACAGTGAAGCGAGCGATGGCGCGCGCGCTTTGAGACGCAAGACACACCAAACAATCGCCAAGGTTACGAGCGACTTCGATGCGTTGCATCTGAATACGATCGTTGCCGCCTTGATGGAGTTGTTCAACGAGCTGAGCGCGCTTGACGCTGATCCGGCCACCGCGCCGGAAGCGGAAGTCGCTGCCGTGCGCGAAGCCCTCGAGTCCATCGTCGTGATGTTGGCGCCATTTGCCCCTCATGCGGCGGAAGAGATGTGGGAGCACCTGGGCCACGGTGGCGGCCTTTTGCAGTCGGCGCATTGGCCGCAAGCAGACGCTGAGCTGGCGAAACGTGAGGAGCTGGAGATTCCGATTCAGGTCAACGGGAAGTTGCGTTCGCGTGTGCTCGCCCTTCCCGAGGTGACGGGAGACGAACTGCGTGCGGCGGCGCTTAGCGACGAGAAAATTCAAAGCCTGATCGACGGTCATCAGGTCGTGAAAGTGATCGTCGTGCCGCAGCGGCTGGTTAATATTGTTATCCGGTAGGCAGAAGCAGGTGTAACGGTCGCAACCGGGACGGTTGCGCTCCAGTCGCGCGACCTTTGGAGTGCGGTGACCTGTCACCGCTTTGATTTCTGGGCGACCTGTCGCCCAGGCTGCTGGATTGAATTCAGCTTCACAGGGTCGCGACAGGTCGCGACCTCCAAAAGCGG
>JBKPNP010000541.1:0-2884 GCA_046732775.1 Acidobacteriota bacterium | reverse complement strand
CCGAGCACCTTACCGAGGCCGCCCACCAGTCTCATCATGTCAGGTGTGGAAACGACCGCGTCGAAATCGAGCCAGCCGCCTTTTATCTTCTCGACCATGTCTTCGCCGCCGACAAAATCCGCGCCCGCCTCTTCGGCTTCTTTGATTTTGTCACCCTGAGCGATAACCAGGACCGTCTTCGATTTGCCGAGACCATGCGGCAACACGATGGTGCCGCGCACGAGTTGATCCGCTTTGCGCGGATCCACGCCGAGCCACATCGTTAGTTCGACAGTTTCGTCAAACTTGGCAAAAGCTATTTCCTTAACCTTTGCCACCGCTTCTTCGAGGTTGTATTTGCGGCCTGCTTCGATCTTCTCAGCCGCGAGGTTGTACTTCTTGCCGTGCTTTTTCATTTGCTACTCCGAGGTGCAAGCGAGATTTCGGATTGCGGATGTCGGAATGCGGATTCACATTCCGATGACCGCTACCGTCGTTTCTCTCCCTCTCAAGCGAATCGGCTCGCGAACAAAATCCGCAATCCGAATTCCGTATTACTCAATCGTAAGTCCCATCTGACGAGCTGTGCCGGAGATTGTCTTGATGGCAGACTCCAAACTCGTCGTGTTCAAATCCTGAATCTTCGTTTTGGCGATCTCTTCAATTTTCGCCATCGAGATCGTGCCGACCTTTTCGCGGTTCGGCTTACCTGACCCCTTCGAAATCCCGGCGGCTTTCTTTAGCAAGTCAGCTGCGGGCGGGGTCTTCGTTTCAAACGTGAACGAGCGATCCGCGTAAACGGTAATGACCACCGGGATTTTCAAATCCGGATCCATCTGTGCGGTCTTCGCGTTGAACGCTTTACAGAATTCCATGATATTGACGCCGTGCTGTCCGAGCGCCGGACCAATTGGCGGCGCGGGATTAGCTTTACCGGCTGGAACCTGAAGCTTGATGTAACCTGTAATTTTCTTAGCCATCTCGTTATTTCCAATTTCCGATTGCCAATTTCCGATTAGCCATTTACGTCAACGGCCACGCCTTCACTCGGCAATCGACAATCGCCAATCGGCGTTATTGCTACTCCTCTTCCGCAAACGTCACTTTTTCAACGTCCAGGAAGTTCAACTCCACCGGAGTCGACCTTCCGAAGATGGTGACGGTAACTTTCAATGTCGACTTGTCTTCATTCACTTCTTCAACCTTACCGGTAAAGCTCTGGAACGGTCCGGACTTGATGCGGACCGTTTCGCCGGCCGTGTAGGAAAACTTCGGCTTCGGCTTTTCAGCTGCTTCGGTAACGTTGTGAACAATCTGATCAACTTCCTGAGGCGTTAACGGCGTCGGATTGTGTCCGCCCACAAAGCCGGTAACCTTCGGAGTAGATTTGATCATGTGAAAAACGTTGTCAGGAATATGACCGCGTTCATCACACTCAATCTGCACCAGCACATAACCGGGATAGAACATACGTGACGACTCGATCCGCTTGTTCCCGCGCATTTCTACGACGGTCTCGGTCGGCACCAGCACTTCGGTGATTTCGCCCTGCAGGTCGGTATCGCGCACGCGGGCCTTCAGGCTGTCGCGCACTTTCTTCTCGTGCCCGGAATACGTATGAAGTATGAACCACTGCTGCATCATTGCTTCCTTAATGATCAAGCCGCTCCGGTCATCCAGGTCAGAAGATGGTTGAGTTGTATCAACAAGAATGCCCATATTCGATCCACGAGAAACAGGTAAATCGCAAAAAAGACCACGGCCACGAGCGTAATGATCGTGGTGTTCTTGACCTCTTTAACCGTCGGCCACGACACCCGCTTCATTTCCGCGCGAACGTCACGCAGAAACTGCCCCATGCGACCCAGCGGACCGACGCGCGGACCACTCAAGCCGCGCTCACGGCGAGCCCCC
The DNA here is from genome assembly GCA_046732775.1 of Acidobacteriota bacterium. GTDB lineage: Bacteria > Acidobacteriota > Blastocatellia > Pyrinomonadales > Pyrinomonadaceae > PSRF01. The sequence goes on along the minus strand of JBKPNP010000541.1, from coordinate 991 downwards.
TTGCCTTCGACGCCCTCGCCGAAGCGGGCGGCGCGCGGGGCCGGAGTGCCCGGATTCTCTATGTCATTTACATCGTCCATAAAAGGAACTCTAACTAAACCTTCTCAAATGCTGGCAGGGGTACCAGGATTCGAACCCGGACTTTCGGTTTTGGAGACCGACGTGCTAACCGTTGACACTATACCCCTGTGTCGATTTCCGAATGCCGAATGCTGAATTCACGGCCAATTCTTGAATCCGCAATCCGAAATTGGAAACCCGCAATTCTACTTGGTCTCTTTATGATCAGTGTGCTTACGGCAACGGCGGCAGAACTTGCTGAACTCAAGCCGATCAGGCGTGGTCTTCTTATTCTTGGTCGTTACGTAGTTACGGCTCTTACACGCACTACACTGAAGAACAATATTATCGCGTGGCATAACTCAAATCCTGACTAACCTTGAACTTACTTTGAACTTCGTACTTTGTACCTTGTATTTTGTGCTTTGTTCTTTGAACTTTGGTTTTGGTCTTTGGCCTTTGTTCTTTCTCTGAGATCTGAAATCTCAGATCTCAGATCAGAATTAGGCTCGAAGACGAAAGCCCCAAGTCCTACTCAACGATATCGCTGACCGTGCCGGCTCCGACCGTGCGGCCGCCTTCACGAATCGCGAACCGCAATCCCTTTTCCATCGCAATCGGCGCGATCAACTCGATCTCCATCGCCACGTTGTCGCCAGGCATCACCATCTCTACGCCTTCCGGCAGGTGCGCCACACCCGTTACGTCCGTGGTGCGGAAGTAAAACTGTGGCCGGTAGCCGGTGAAGAACGGTGTGTGTCGTCCGCCCTCTTCCTTCGTCAGCACATAAGCCTCTGCCTTGAACTTCGTGTGCGGCGTAATCGAACCCGGCTTCGCAATCACCTGTCCGCGCTCAATGTCCTTGCGCTCAACTCCGCGCAGCAGCAACCCTACGTTGTCTCCCGCCACGCCTTCGTCCAGCAGCTTCTTG
>JBKPNP010000540.1:0-1396 GCA_046732775.1 Acidobacteriota bacterium | reverse complement strand
GCAAACCGCGTCCGGCAAACATTGACGGCTTCACGCCCGAGCAGCGCTTCTTCCTCGGCTGGGCGCAGGTGTGGGGACGGAAACAAACTCCGGAGGCGATGCGGCAGCAGATTTTGACTGACCCGCATCCCCTGGGCCGTTTCCGCGTTAATGGCCCGCTCTCGAACATGCCGCAGTTTGCTGAAGCATTTCATTGCCAGGCAGGCGACGCGATGGTGCGTCCACCAGAACAACGCCGCCAGGTTTGGTAAAGGACTAACTCAGTCTTAACAGGTAAGCGCGGGTCAGAAACTTCTGATCCGCGCTTTTTGTTTTAGTCGTAACGCAAACTGTTAGTTTGCGTCGCATTAATAAAAGCTCGCCTTTCGAAAATACGTCGCTTGGTGTTTACGTAGACGCAAACTAACAGTTTGCGTTACACCTCAACCCACGAACACGCCAAACACCATACGCACCACGCCTGCTCCGAGTATCACCCAGATCGCGCTCGGTCGATATTTCACCAGCACCACTCCGGCAACAATCGCAATCAACAATCCCACCCAACTGTGAAGGCCCGCGCGCCCGACGCTGATGCCCGCAGCTACCAAAAGTCCGACCACCGCCGGCGTCACGCCTTTTAGAAACGACTGCACAATTTTGTTCGTGTGAAAACGCGCCAGCGACGATCCGGCGATCACGGTCATCAAAAACGACGGCAGGAAGATGCTGACCGTGGCGACGAGTGCGCCTAGAGTTCCGGCGACGCGGTAACCGATAAAGGTGGCCGTGATTAGCACCGGGCCGGGCGTTACTTGCCCGAGCGCCGTGGCGTCAACAAACTCCTGGTGCGTGAGCCAGTGATGCGAGTCAACCACTTCCGCCTCAATCAAGGGAATCATCACGAAGCCGCCGCCAAACGTAATCGCGCCAATCCGCAGGAATATCGTCGAAAGCGTTAACAGCAGGGCAATCTTCGTTAGGATCGGCATCGCCGCGCCAAACACGATGAGACCACCAACCTTGTTCTTTGGCGGATCGGAGTCCGGGTCTTCCTCCAGTGAAGCGCGACGCACGCGTTCCTCAGCCATCGCTCGAGTCAGGTAGCCGCCCACGAAGTGAGTCGCGCGCGTTCGTCGTTTCCTCCGCCGCAAAGTCACCCGCGCCGCAATTCGTTTTCGGCGTGACGCCATGCCCTGCATCTGGCCCAGCTTGCGCAGTTGTTTCTCGGCGAACGAGTCGATAAAGATGCCGACCAGGCCGGCGGCTAACACGACTTCAATCACGGTCGCACTGAAGAAGGCGACGACGATGCAGGCCAGCACCGCCAGCAACCACTGCCAGGGTTTGATCAACGAATTGCGGCCCATGCGCCAGGCAGTGACGATGATGAGCGCAACAACGGCGGCGTTTAAGC
>JBKPNP010000539.1:0-3729 GCA_046732775.1 Acidobacteriota bacterium | reverse complement strand
CGCGCTCGAACACTTCGACTCGAGTCTGCCGCACATTGAAGCTGCGATGCGTGATGACGACCTGATGATTATTACCGCCGACCATGGAAACGATCCGACGTTTCCCGGCACCGACCATACGCGCGAGTACGCGCCGCTGCTCGTCTTCGGCAAGACCGCGCGGCCTGGAGTTAACTTGGGAACGCGTGGCTCGCTTGCCGACATTGGCCAAACAGTAGCCGAAAACTTCGGGTTAAAGTTGACTGCGGGCGAAAGTTTTCTCGGCGCGGTCGCTCAAGACAGCAAACAGTAATCAGCGAACAGCAGACAGCAGACGTCAGGCGGCAAAGCAAACGGCAGACAAAAAAATCAGGGTTGTAAAAGGCAATACTGAGCTGTACGACAAATGAAAGTGGGCTTATCTAACAACGGGTCGTTCTCGCTTATCAAAAACTCTTGTTGCTTACTGTTCGCTGTTTGCTGTTTGCTATCTGTGCTGAACGGTCAGACGAGGAGAACGGCAGTCGGCGCGGCAAATTCGTATGACGACGTAGTTTTCGATCTTGCCTTTTCTCCTGACGGCCGAACGATTGCGATCGCGCGTGGCGCGCGCGACTTTCGTCAGCAATTCGGACGCGTCGAAATCTGGGACCTGCAGACTGGAAAGATAATCCGCCTGCTCAAAGGCTTCGATGGCGCGGTCAGATCAGTTTCATTCACACCCGACGGCAGCACACTCATCAGCGGCAGCACTGAGTTTCGTCGCACCGAAATAACGGCCAAGCGAGGACAGCTTGGTGGCGTCAACACCTGCGCTCTCAAGTGGTGGGACACAAAGACGTGGGAGCTAAAACATCAACTCACGATGCCGGGCAATGCGATTTACTCGATGCGCGCCACGCCGTCTCCTGACGGCAAACAACTGGCGGTGCGGATCGCGATTGGTAGCTCATATTTCCCCTACGCGTTTTTTAAAACCGAGATGAGGTTGCTCGATGCGGAAACCGGAGACCTCAAGTTCAAACTGGACATGGGCAATCCTGACGCCGCAGCCTTTTCACCTGACAGCAAAGTGTTGGCTGTGACCAATGGCGATGACGTGAAGCTGTGGGACACGCAAACAGGAAAGTCGTCGCTGAAGTTGAAAGACCTACGCGGAATGGCGAACGCACTCGCATTTGCTCCAGACAACAAGACCATTGCAGTTGCCAGCACCAAATACACCTTCAGGTTCCGCTCTTATACTCAAGTGGCCGCCAAGGCGCTCAGTGAAGTGAAATTGTTTGACGTGAATACCGGCAAGGTTTCGTTAACTCTTCCGAACGTGGGAATTGTCAACACCCTGACCTTTAGCCGCAGTGGCCGAATTCTGCTCGTCGGTGGCGTGTTGCCGGGCGAACATGGAGGGGTCGCAGGAATTCGTATTTTCGATCTGCAAACGGGAAACATGAAAGACCTGCCGACAGGTGGAGGATATAACGAAACGGTCGGCTGGATAAATTTGTCGAACGAGGGTGAATACCTCGCGTTCCGGAGCGGACCCGCAACGGTGAAAGTGTTGGAGACAAAAAATGCGAATCTGAAGCACATTTTCGATGCCGACAGCATCGGCGATTCTGCGGAGCGTTCCAACAGCCGTTATGTGATGTCCGTCAGTCGCATCTTAGCGGTCGCGTTTTCTGCTGATGGTACGCTGGTCTCGGCGGAGAGTGATCACGGGGAAATCAAATCGTGGGACCAGCGGACCGGAGAAGTGAAGGAACAAGTACGCGCGGAACAGGACGATCCGGCGATCGTTGCTGTCTCGGGGGATGGACGAGCGTTTGCCGAAATTAGCGAGGGCGACCTGCTGTTATGGAATCGCAACAGCGATGCGAAACGTGCTGTGCCTTTGTCTGTCAGCAGTCCGGTGTCTGCGTTAGCGCTCTCGAATGATGGGCAAATGGTTGCGGTGTGCTTCGGTGGTGAAATCAACTTACTGAAACAAACCGGCGAAGTTGCCAGGAAGATGCACAAGGTCGAGGGCACGATTACGCGGCTCGCTTTTTCTGCTGACGGCGGCAGTGTTGCCGGTGCAAATGAAGGCGGTGGTATTTTCATTTGGAATGTCGGACGCGGCCAGATCGAAAAGACCCTGGCTAACGTCGGTGGCGTAACAGCGATGGCGTTTGGACCAAACGGCGCGACCCTCGCAGTGGCGACTGAGGACAGCGGAATTGCGGTTTACAACCTGGCGAGCGGCGGTCAACAAGTGCGTCTTCAAAAACACGAAGGCGCGATCAACGCGCTCGCGTTCTCGCCTGACGGACGTTTGCTGGCCAGCGGTGGCGACGACCGTCAGATTGTTCTCTGGGAACTCGCAGCCGGAAAATCGAAACAGACACTCAAGGGCCACGAACAAACCGTGACGTCACTGGCTTTCTCACCGAACGGTGAACTGCTCGCAAGCGGCAGTGGTAACGCGTCAGTGGTTTTGTGGGAAGTTGAGAAGGGAAGGCTGAACCGTATTTTGAAGTAGTTAGGACTTCTAACTAATGGCCTTTTGGGAACCGGGATTAATCCGCACGTTTGAACGCGTCATCCACGCCAGGGCAGTAGCCCGACTATCATGGAGGGCTACGTCGCCACTCAACCCTCGACCCACGCGGTTGCGCTCATCGTAGCCCTCCATGACTGTCGGGCTACTGCCCCGCCGCGCGTCGCCTCCCTCAACGTGACGGGTGTGGCTATTAACTATCGGCCCTTCGGGCCTGCAGTCTCATCAAGGTTTCGTTTTGGTGAGACTGTTGTAGAGCGTTTCCAGCCAGCGATCGTTATTGATAAACCCGCCGTCCCATGACTTCCACTCCGGCGGCAGACCGTCAGTCTTGATTTGTGCGAGCGTCTTGCCGGCTGCGATTCGTTTCCTCACGATGTCTGAAGTTTCAACCAACATCCGCCTGAATTCCTTTAACCCGTCGACGTCCGAAAGTGGCCCGTGACCAGGAATGATCTTCACGCCCGCCGGCAGTTTCGCAATGATGTCAGTCACGTTTTTGATCAGGCCGTCGATATCGCCACCGGCTTCGAGATCGACTACCGGAAACTTGCCGTTGAAGAAATCGTCACCCATGTGCACGACGTTTGAGCCGGTGAAGAAGATTACGCTGTCGCCGTCCGTGTGTCCGTGTGGAAAGTGAATCACTTTTATCTCTTCGCCGTTGAAGAAAACCGAGACCGCCTGATCGAAAGTGATGACGGGCAAAGCTTCTTTAGGCGAAGGCGGCGTAGTGCGATTGAAGAATTTCGATTTCTGTTCTTCGGAGAGTCGCTTGCGAACATTAGTCTGCGCAATGATTGGCGCTTCGGGACCAAACGCCGCGTTACCGCCGGTGTGATCGCCGTGATAGTGCGTGTTCAAGACGAACTTCAGTTTGCCGTCGCCTAATGTTTTGAGTGCTGCTCGGATCTTATCGGCGAGCGGCGCGAACTGATCGTCAACTATGAGAATGCCGTCGGGGCCGACCGACACACCGATGTTTCCGCCGCCGCCCTGCAGCATATAAACATTGCCCGCGACCTTGATGGCTTTGACTTCAATCTTCGACCAGTCGGTTTGGGCGGCTGCTGAGTTCGCACAGCAACAGAGCAGCAAAACTGAAAAAAGCAGGAGTGGCTTTTTCATACTCATTTTTCCTCGAGAAATGGCACGCGGGCCGTAGTTGGGTCCGCGCTCACAGCGGCCGGTAGTGACCTAATTTCAGCTTTCTC
>JBKPNP010000538.1:0-7358 GCA_046732775.1 Acidobacteriota bacterium | reverse complement strand
ACCCTGAAGTGTCGAGCACGAACACGATGTCCTTCGCCGTGTACTCCTGTTCCGACCAGTCGTCCTTCGGGGAAATCATCAGGAGGTAGTAGCCATCCTTGCCCGGTTCGCGATGCGTCAGCAGCGTCATACCGAAATCTTCGCGCGACAACGAGTAGAACATTTGAAAATCCTGTGGCTCGCCGCCGCTTTCAAATGTAACTACTGAACGGCGGTCGCCGTTTCGTATCAAATCGATCGCATGAGTGGGCGAATAGATATTGCGCACCGGTTCTTTGCTGTCGATTTCGATTCGTCCCGCGACGGTGCCAATTTCGGCCACCTGCCGGCCGGTGCCGAGGGGGTAACGATAGGCCACAGTGCCTGACTCCGCCTGCAGCACTTGCGAATAGGTGATTTCCAATTTCTTATCGGAACGAGCCGGGATCGGAAAGATGCTTGCCTGGAAAAGATTCTTGCCGGCGTATTCGAGTAACCCGGGGTCGCGTTGACGCCGGACAATTTCGTCGTAAATGCGCCGGGCCTCCTCGCGCGATCGCACTTCGCCAACCAAACGGCGATCTCCGTCCCAAATTGCAAACTCCGTGATTGACGCCTGTTCGGGAATGGGGAAGAAATAGGTGCCTTCCATCACCATGTCGGTATCGTTTCTGAAAACCTGTTCGACGTGCGTGGTCGCTACCTGCGATGAGATTTTCGTGTCGATTTTGATCGATTTGATCGGCAAACTGCGCGGCAGAGGTATGGGTCGCGGCGGACGAGGACAGCGCCCGCAAGGGCCCGGCACGATCACGCCTTGTGCCGACGCGCTCGCGGCGATTGAAAACAGAACGCACAGTGAAAACAGCAAAAACTTAAGTTTTACGACTCTCATAATCTCCTCATCGATAATGCGCAAAGGTTTACCGGCGGTACTCGGCCTATAGAACGGCGCGGCCCGGGAGTTCTTGCAGCTTAACGGAGCTCTCGCAAGCGCTCATTCCGCAGGGTGACGATGATTACGTAGATGACAATGCAAACGCCGCCGGCTGCCAGCGCGAAAGGCGCACCATAACGATGAGAAACGGCGCCGGCGAGCAGGTTACCGATTGGCATGGCGCCGATGAACGAGAGGATGAACATGCTCATGACGCGGCCGCGCATTTCGTCGGTCACGAGTTGTTGCAGCAGAGTATTTGTAACAGCGACTGAAGTGACGACTGTGAAGCCGACGCCGAAGAGAAATACTAACGACCAGACCAGGTGGGTCGCCTGAGCGAATGCAATTAGAAAAAGGCCAAATCCAAACGCTCCGCCGAGCACTGACCAGCCTTTCCGCTTGAAGTCGCCGAGGTACGCAAGGAAGAGGGCGGCAAAAAACGCGCCCGCGCCGGCCACCCCCATCATCCACGCCAGCCCGGTGGCGCCCAACTTAAAAATGTCGCGCGCAAAGATCGGAATCATCGTGATGTAAGGCGCGCCAAACAAACTGATCGCGGCGGACATCGACAGCAACGAGAAAACGCGCGGCCGGCTCCGGACGTAACGAAACCCATCGATCAAATCCTGCCAAAGCGCGTGGCGATCTTTGACCGAGTGGACGTATTTCGTTGCCTCTTCAAAATGAACCATACGCAATGCCACAACCACGGCCACAAACGAAAGGCCGTTAAAATAAAAGCAGCCTGCCAGGCCGAAGAGTTTGAAACCGACTCCGGCAAGCACCGGACCGACGACGCGCGAGAGTTGAAACTGCGATGAATTCAGCGCCACCGCGTTTGCCAGATCCTCGCGTCCGACTAAATCAAACGTCATTGCCTGATACGACGGGCCGGCGAGCGCCATGCAACAACCGGTAACGAACGAGAAGCCCAATAGCATCCATTTGTTTACCTGGTCGGTCCAGACGAGTGAAGCGAGAATGATTGCAGCCAGTCCCGCAACAACTTGCGTGTAAAGCAGCAAGCGGCGGCGATCGACTAAATCCGCAAATACGCCACCTGCGAGCGTGAGGAAAAATCCCGGCGCGGTCGCCATGAAGCCGTCAATTCCCAGCCATAAGGCCGAGTTGGTGAGTTGCAGCATCAACCAGCCCTGCGCCACGGCCTGCATCCAGGTGCCGACGTTTGAAAGAAACGCACCGATCCAGAAGACGCGATAGTTGCGGTGAGATAACGCGCGGAACATTGCGGTCCGCCGTCGCGCCGGTTTAACGGCGGGCTCGATTTCTTCGACCTCGATACTCATGCGTGATTGGCGCAGTTTGTCCGACAAACTTTAGTTTGTCGAGCCGGACGACAAGCTGAAGCTCGTCGGACATTTCAGATGACTATGGTTGTTTTTGCGTCTTGCGCCGAATGTAAAGAAACCCGCCTTTGCCGCCGCGCCGCACCGCGACAATTTCCGCCATGATCGCCAGCGCTACTTCTTCGGGAGTTACCGCGCCGATGTCCAGGCCGACCGGGGCGTGAACCTGCGCGAGACGCTGCTCGTCGACGCCATTTTCCCGGAGGCGCTCCAGCACAATTTTAGTCCGCCGCCTACTGCCGATCATCCCGATGTAGTCCACGTCAACGTCGATAACGGCGCGCAGGCACTGCTCGTCTTCGCTGTGTCCGCGCGTAACGATCGCAATGCTCACTCCATGTCCGTTGCCGGCTGCGCGTACGACCGACTCCGCCCAGTTCGCAGCGCACACCAACTCGACATTCGCCTCAGCAAACAATTCGGGATTTACAAACTCGGCCCGATCATCGATCAACGTGGTGCGATAACCGATTAGGCTGGCCAGTTTTGCGAGTGAAGCACCAACGTGTCCCGCTCCGCAAATCACAAGCCTCGGCTCGAGCTCGACGCGTTCAAACAAAATCTTTGCGTCAGCCCATTCAGCGAGAGCGGGGGCAAAGTCCGATACTTGAAAGACTCGGGTCCCCAGCTGTCGGTTGAGCAGTGAGTCGGCATGGGCAATAACAGCGCGGTTTAGTTCTTCCGCGCCTAAATTCCCCACACTCGCGCCGCCTGCAGCCGTGATAAGCAGCTTCGCGCCCACCGTCGCCGAAGCGTGCGCCGACTCGATTAAAGTGGCCACCATCGCGACCGCACCTTCGTCGAGTATTCGCAGTATAGATTCCGAGATGGTTGTGGCTTGATTTTTTTGCTGCGGGATTTCGCTGGCGGGCATTTCAGACAAATCAGACGAGCGCGTCACTTTGAGGGTTGGGCCTTAAACAAACCGGTCGCTGACGCCGCGCGACGAAGCAGCCACCAGGGACCGACGAGCAGATACATCGGGTTCCTGAAAAACGCCGGCTGATTGCCTTCGACGGCGTGGCCGACAAACTGAAGGACCCATCCGATTACAAACAATCCTAACGCCCAACGCCAGTTGAAGAGAAAGAGCGGCAGAGAAACAACTATCAGCGGGATACCGATCGAATGCGTCAGCTTGTTAAGCGGATGCTGATGCTTGGCCTTGTAATTCTCGATGAATGATTCAGCCATCGCTACCCTACGTGTTCAGTTTGAAGTCGCTGCCGGCCAAACGTCGAGGAAGATATCCATGGTGCCGCCGCAAACCATTCCCTCTTCGCTGGCCTCCTCGGCCGTTAACGAGAAGTGATGCAAAACGGATTCGCCTGAGCGCATCGCCACTCGTGCTTCGGCCCAAACCTCCGCTTCGATGCAACCGCCACCGACGGTTCCGGCAGCTGCACCATTTTCGAAGAACAGCATCTTCGCGCCGCGTTGTTGTGGAGTGGACCCTCGCGTCGCAGCTACAGTGGCGACCACGACTTTTTCGCCACGACTGTTCGCTTCATTGATGGCGCGATAGACGTCTGCTTGTGAGATTGTGCCCATCAATTTGCCGAACTATTCCGGCTTCGGGCGGCGCACCTGTCGCGGCTCCGAATTGTTTACTCCGGAAGTGTCCTGCGTCGCCTGCTGCAGTTCGATCTTACGACGCAACGCATCAACTTCAGCATCAGCAGTCTGCACTGCCGTCTCCAAACGCGTACGGCTGGTCTCGAGAATTCTTACCTGCGCCTGCGCTCGCGCGCGTTCGTTTTCCAATTGCCGCCGGCGCGAATCGCGCGCCTCTTCGGGATGAAGCGTGCCGAACCCGGCCGCGCGCTCGATTTGTTCCGGTTTCAGTTGAAACTCAATCTGCTCCAACTTCGCACCCAAATCCGCGAGTTTACTTTCAACATCAATCTGCTGGCTGCGCAGACTCTCTGACCGCTGCTCGGCGCGTGTGAGTCGCTCCATGTCGATCAACGTGCGATCAGTCGCCTGCATCTGCGTCAACTTGTCGTTCAGCCGATCAACCTGATTGGAGAGCGCGTTGATCGTTTGTTCCATGCTTGCTTCGCTGCCCTTGGTTCCGCTTTTCGATTTGACGGTATTTGGTTCTTGCGGGGTCGGCGTCGCATCCGGCAGAGGCTGGTCCGCAGTGCTGATGATGCGCTCGCCATCCGGTCCGGTTGCGGCTTGCTCCTCACCGGGCGCGACGATCGTCGGGTTGCTCACCACCGGCCTGACAACCGGAGCTCGCGTCACGCGGCGCGCACGACGTTTGCGGCGTTGCGCGTCTGCGTCCGTCGAACACACGCCAACTACGAAAAGGAGCGCCAACAGAAATGCACTGTAACGACTGAATTTACTTTGCATGATTAATTCCTCGCAGCCAAAGAGAAGCGACTAAAGATACTCGTTGTATGCGATGCCTTCAAGCCTCCCCAGGATGTTTTGGGTTTACACGATATGCGGCCGCCGAGGGTTCCACAATGTACCTTCGGCGACCGCTAATGTTGGGAGCGCGGGCGTCCCGCCCGCAACGAGCCGACAGGCGCGACATTAAGCCTAACGGTTACTCAAGCGTGACCACCGTAGAGTTAAATGCGATGCAACCACAGCCGTCATCAACCTCAACAGTGACGGTATAGCTACCCGGGCGCCTCACGCCGGCGAGGTCCCATTTCGCCATCGCGCCATCCCCGGTAATTCGTCCACCGGTAGTCGAAAACGTATAAAGCAGAGTGTCACCATCAGCGTCGCAGGCGATGGCATTCAGTTCAACCTGCTCGGTCGCATTTGCGGAGATGTAAGCAGTGGAACTGGCAAGACCGACGTTAGGTGGCATGTTGGGAAGAATTTTCCCAGGCTTTCCCTTGCCGGAGAGACGAGCACAACGCGCCCCCGGGACATACGCCGGGGCGGCTTCGCCTTTTTTCGGCTTAACGGGTTTTTGGAATGTCAGACGCGTGCAGCGGCTGGCGCCTTGCACGACGGCCGCGCTCGTGGCTGTGCTCCTGCGGACGGAAGAAGCAAAAGCGATGGTCACAAGAATCAGGGTGATGAAAAGAACGGTCAGGCTGCGCATGTGGCGTGAACTCCCGGGGATCGGCTTCACTGCTACGAACTGGCCGCGGAGTTTAACAGAGCTCGCTTAATCCTACCTAGGCATAGATGGATTGAGTGCGTTTGAGAGCAATCAGGGATATCCGACGATCTATTGTGGGTTATGCACAGCGTGAGGGACGAGCGCTGCTGAACGGCACATTCTCATCTACACAGATATTCATACGGCGCGCGGAACTTCTTCAATCGGCGCGATTTGTTCTTCTGCAGGGAAGGCGGCATAGGCGAGACCGGCACTAACATCTTCGCTAGAAATAGTGGGGTAGGCTGTCAGCAAACTTTCGACCGAATCACCATTCGCCAACATGCCAATAATCTGGTGAACTGGGATTCGCGTACCTTTAATGCACGCTTGCCCGTGACAAACGTTCTAATCGATGGAAATTCGCTCAAACATGTAATCCTCCGGTCGCACTTCGAACATAGCAGCCTGTTTAAAATCCGAATAGAGCTCCTGGAGAGTCTACTGCAGGTTTTCAATGGACTGTTCCAGTTGCGCAGTGCGTTGGGTGATATCGGCTATGCGAGCTCGCACCTCGGCTACCTTCTCAGCCGGCGCTCGCTCCGCAAATTGAGGATTCGCAAGTTGTGCCTTCAGTTTGTCAGCTTCTGCTGCCAGCTTCTCTTTTTCCTTCGTCAGCCTCTGTTGCTCCTGGGCGAAATCAATCAAGCCTGCAAGCGGCACCGCCACTTCCGCACCACCAACCAACACCGCGCGCGCCGACGCCTTTGGTGCGTCGAGCCGATCGGAAATGGAAACTTCAGACGCGCGCAGCAAGCGGGCGATCTGATTAGTGTTAGCTGAAAACACAGAACGAAGCCTTTCTTCAGGCGCGCCAATCAGAATTGGAATCGGTTCGCCCGGTTTGATGTTCATCTCAGAGCGAATATTCCGCACGCGCGTGATTAGATCGATTAGCGCCTGCATCTCCAATTCCGCCGCCTCCTCGATGGCGCTCGCAACCGGCTCCGGATAACCCGTCAACATGATGGTCGGCTCGGCATTGCTATACGCCGGATGCAACAACTGCTTGCCCGCTCCGGGAAGTTGCTGCCAGAGTTCCTCGGTGATGTAAGGCATGAACGGGTGCAGCAGCCTAAGGGCGTGTTCGAGCACTGAAAGCAGTCGCGTTCTCGCGATTGTTCGCTCGCTCGTGTCCTGTTCGGAAGTGACATCTGCCTTCGACAGCTCAATGTACCAGTCGCAGAAATCGTCCCAGAAAAAGTGATAAAGAGTTTGGACGGCCTCGTGGAACTGATAACCGGCAAGCGCGTTGCGAACGTCGCGGGCGGTTGTATTGAGACGTGAAAGTATCCAGCGATCATGTAGAGCCAGGTCGGACGTTGCCTGAAGGCTCTGCGGATCGACCGTCGCCCCTTCGGAGTTCATCAGCGCAAAGCGTGACGCATTCCAGATCTTGTTTGCGAAGTTTCGGTACGACTCAACCTGTTTATCGCTCCAGCGCATATCGGTGCTGCCCACCGAAACCAGTTTCAGACGCGTGGCATCGACGCCATACTTGTCGAACACTTCGAGCGGATCGATACCGTTCATCTTGGTCTTCGACATGCGCTGGCCGTGCGCGTCGAGGATGGTTCCCGTCACAAACACGTCGGCAAACGGTTCACTGCCGATGAACTTCATCCCCATCATCACCATGCGCGACACCCAAAGAAAGATGATGTCGCGGCCGGTCATCAGCACCGAAGTGGGATAGAAGTTCTTGAGGTCCTGAGTTTCTTCGGGCCACCCCATCGCCGAGAACGGCCACAGCTGCGACGAGAACCACGTATCGAGCACGTCAGGATCCTGCGTCAGTTCGTTCGTCCCGGCCTTTGCGCGCGCCTCCGCTTCTGACCGCGCCACCACCACTTCGCCATCCGCGGTGTACCAGGCAGGAATTTGATGGCCCCACCAAAGCTGCCGCGAGATAGTCCAGTCGCGAAGGTTTTCGAGCCAG
>JBKPNP010000537.1:0-1083 GCA_046732775.1 Acidobacteriota bacterium | reverse complement strand
GTCAGTTACTAACAAAACATCTTCAGCGGTCTGCTGCAGGATCGGAAACGTCAAGGTGCCGGGCGACTGCACGCGCAACCCGTCGGCTATTGTCGGCGGCGGCGCGATCGAAACGCGTTCGCCTTTGAGGAACGACTGACGCGTATCGTCCGCCGAATCCGGTTCAACTGGGAAACAGCGAACCCCGGGATTCAGGGCCTTCGCGGCCGTACTGACACCGGCGAACAATCCGCCACCGCTACACGGGGTCAATACGGTATCGAGGTCCGGAACCTCCTCGATCAGCTCGAGGCCGCAGGTCGCCTGTCCGGTGAGAATTTCATAGTCGTCATACGGCGGCACCATCACGCGGCCATCGCGTTCGGCTATCTCGATCGCTACTGCCTCGCGATCCTGCTTCAGCCGGTCGTAAAAAATAATTTCGGCGCCGTACCCACGCGTGGCCGCAACCTTCGCTTTAGGCGCGTCGTCAGGCATCGCAATCACAGCGCGGATGCCGGCCTCGCGTGAAGCAAGCGCCACGGCCTGCGCATGATTGCCCGACGAGAACGCAGCTACACCGCGACTCTTTTCTTCATCACTCAACGAAAGAATCTTGTTGGTGGCCCCACGAATCTTGAACGCGCCGGCGCGCTGGAGATTCTCGCACTTGAAAAAAACTTCTTTACCTGACGCTTCGTTGAAAGAGCGCGAGGTGATGACCGGCGTGCGGTGAACGTGGCCGTGAATTCGTTCCGCGGCGTCGCGGATTTGTTGAAGTGTAAGCATCGATATTTAAGCGTCGGGAAGTTAAGAGTCAGTAACTACAAACTCATTTCAAACACCTCGGCAAACCGCGCGATTAGCCGACCCTCAACCTCGTGCAGGTCGACTTCATGACCAAGCAAATCGGCCATCGACGTTACCTGTTCGCCATCGCAGGCGATGATAAGGTTGAAGAAGCTGAGATCAGTATTCACATTTAGCGCGAATCCGTGCGTCGTAATCCAGCGGGCGATATGCACTCCGATGGCTGCGACCTTACCGCGCGCCGTGTGTACGCCCGTGAACCCGTCGAGACGAAATCCCTCGATACCGAAGTCG
>JBKPNP010000536.1:0-4721 GCA_046732775.1 Acidobacteriota bacterium | reverse complement strand
AGGAGCAGGCGCACAAGTTTTACCAGGAGTGGACCGGGCCGAATTTCCCGCGCCTGTTGATCGTGGAAATTCAACACGCGAACCCTTACTACGACGACTCTTACGCAGTGAATTCCGAGAACCTCGGACCTTACGGCGATGCGATAACTTACGAACTGATTCCTTTCATCGAGAAGCAGTTTCGCGGCATCGGCAAAGGGTGGGCGCGATTCATGTATGGCGGCTCGACGGGTGGCTGGGAAGCGCTTGCGGCGCAGATTTTTTATCCCGACGAGTTCAATGGCGCCTGGGGCGCGTGTCCGGACCCGATAGATTTTCGTGCTTACACCGTGGTCAATATTTACGAACACGCCAACGCTTATCGGGCCGACGCGCCGTGGAAGAATATCTTGCGGCCGGGAAAGCGAAACTATCTCGGCGAAATCGCGGCGACTGTTGAAGACATGAACCACATGGAATTGGCGCTCGGAACGAATAGCCGCTCGGGTGGGCAGTGGGATATCTGGCAGGCCGTTTATTCTCCGGTGGGCAAGGACGGTTACCCGAAACCGATCTGGGACAAGACGACGGGTGTAATTGATCGTTCGGTCGCTCAATACTGGCGCGAACATTACGACCTGGGTTACATCCTGAAGCGCGACTGGAAAACGTTAGGCGCAAAGCTGGAAGGCAAACTGCACATTTACGTCGGCGAGGCCGACAATTATTATTTGAACAACGCGGTCTATTTGGTTGAGGATTTTCTGAAGACTACCAGCAACCCTGCGTACGGCGGGGAGGTTGATTATGAGCCGCGCGCGGAGCATTGCTGGAACGGTGACCACACGCGGCCCAATGCGATTTCGCGTTTGCGCTATCACCAGTTTTACGCCCCTAAGATTGTCGAACGAATTTTGAAAACAGCGCCGAAGGGTGGAGATGTCACCAGCTGGCGCTACTAGTCTGTGTAACGCGAACTGTTAGTTTGCGAACTGTTTTTTGTAACGCAAACTGTTAGTTTGCGAACTGTTTTTTGTAACGCAAACGGTTAGTTTGCGTACTGTTCACTTGCGATTACACAGTTCCAATTGCCAAGACGCAAACTAACAGTTTGCGTTACACCAAATCAGTTTGCGTTACCGAAATCAGTTTGCATTCCATTCTTCATAAGGAGTCGAAAACATTCATGCGTCGCGCCTTGTCATCGTTTGTTCTGCTACTACTCTCCGTCAGTGTCTTTCACGCGCAGAAACGCGCTTTCACCATCGAGGATCTCTATCGCGTCAAGAACATTTCCGACCTCCATCTTTCGCCGGATGGCAAAACCGTAATGTTCGTCGTTTCAACTTCTGATTTGGCCCACGCCAAGAAGACGAATCGAATTTGGACGATGGACACTAGCGGCGGGAACCTGCGCCAGTTCATCCTCGGAGATAAAGAGTCCGCGCCGCTGTTCTCGCCGGATGGCAAACAAATTCTATTGATTAGTACAAAAGATGGCGCGGCGAACCTTTATCTCATGAACCAAACGGGCCGCGGCCCGTGGCGCAAACTGACGAATATATCGACCGGAGTTTCTGACCCGCTCTGGTCGCGCGACGGCAAGTGGATCGCGTTTTCATCCGACGTCTATCCTGAATGCAATGGTGACGACGCCTGCAACAAACGCACTGCGGAACGGTGGGAAGGCGGCGCGCTAAAGGCGCACATGGCCGATGAACTTCTGTATCGCCACTGGACTGACTGGAAAGACGGGAAGCGCACGCACACCTTTGTCATTGACGTGGCGTCCGGACAGGCGCGCGATGTGACACCCGGAGATTTCGACGCGCCTACCTTCCAACTCGGCGGTCCACTGCAGTACGACTTTTCGCCTGACAGCAAGGAGCTTGTGTTTGTTTCGAATCACGATCCCGTTCCGGCCGTTTCAACTAACAACGACCTGTGGCTAATCTCGTTAAGTGATCCTAATTCAGCGCGAAATCTCACGGCCAGCAATCCTGCGTACGACGGTAGTCCAAAGTTCTCACCCGATGGCAAGTACATCGCTTATCGAACGCAGCTGCAACCGGG
The DNA here is from genome assembly GCA_046732775.1 of Acidobacteriota bacterium. Classification (GTDB taxonomy): domain Bacteria; phylum Acidobacteriota; class Blastocatellia; order Pyrinomonadales; family Pyrinomonadaceae; genus PSRF01. Next base: position 2,669 of record JBKPNP010000536.1, on the reverse strand, counting down.
CTACGAATCAGATCGCTTTCGCCTAGCGCTCTACGACCGGGCGACGCGGCAAATCAGCATCGTCACCGATTCGTTTGATAACTGGGTCGACGATTTTCGTTGGTCAAACGATTCGAAAACGATTTACTTTTCAGGCCCCGTCGAAGGTCAGAACCCATTGTTCCGGCTCGACCTCGCTACCAAAGAAATCAGACGTGTGATAGCCGACAAAACTATCGACGCCTCCGAGTTGACGCCTGACGAGAAACAACTGCTTTACATCAAGCGCGGAATAGGCGAACCCGCCGAAATCTACAGCGCAAACATTGACGACGGAAAACCTGCGCAGCCGCGTCAACTGACGCATTTCAATGAAGACTTAATGCGGCAGGTCGACATTCGTCCGGCGGAAACGATTTGGGTAAAGGGCGCAAGCGGCAAGAATGTGCAGGTCTTCATCGTTAAGCCCCACAACTTCGATCCTTCACGCAAGTATCCGCTGATACTCAATGTGCACGGCGGCCCCCAGTCAAATTGGGCCGACGCATTTCGCGGCGATTGGCAGGTTTATCCCGGCGTTGGTTACGTGGTGGCCTTTCCTAATCCGCACGGTTCTACCGGCTTCGGACAGGACTACACGGCCGAGATTTCCGGAGACTTCGCCGGCAAAGTTTATGAAGACCTGATGAAGGTCACCGATACACTCGAGACGCTGCCCTACGTCGACAAGAACCGCATGGGCGCGATGGGTTGGTCGTATGGCGGTTACATGATGATGTGGTTCGAGGGCCACACCGACCGCTTCAAGGCAATTGCCTCGATGATGGGCCTTTACGACTTGCGTTCCTTTCACGGGGCGACTGAAGAGCTCTGGTTCCCGGAGTGGGACCTGAAGGGCAAGCCGATGGACTCGTCGCAATACGAAAAATGGTCGCCGTCAAACTACGTCAAAAATTCCAAGACGCCGACGCTCGTGATTTCGGGTGAACGCGACTACCGCGTGCCCTACACGCAGTCGCTGCACTTCTTCACCGATCTGCAGCAGATGAAAGTTCCCTCACGCCTGATCATTTTTTCAGATGCCGGCCACTGGCCGAGCTGGTACGAAATGGCGCTCTATTACACCGCGCACGTCGAGTGGTTCCAAAAGTACCTGGGCGGCGGCGCGCCGCCGTGGACCACGGAACAGTTTCTGCGGAATGCTGTCTTCGACAAGACGACCGGCAGGCGGTTTGACGCGCCAGTCGAAAAGCCGAAGCGACAATCGGGTAAACCTGATGTGAAACCGACGACGCCGTAGCAGGCTGGTGCAACCTTGGAGTGCGGTGGCTTGACGCCGCTTTCGCATGGCTGTGAATTCGGAGTGATCTCGCTAACTGTTTTATTGTTGGAGAAAGCCGCGTCAAGCCGCCGCACTCCATCTTGCTGCCGCGTCATCAAGGAGCACTCATGACTACACCCAACACCCGACCGATCGCGAGCGGCCCGGAATTAAGTGGTCGTTCGATTGTCATTGGACTCTTCGTCGCGCTGATTATCGGTAGCGCCTATCCGTATTGCGTTTTGAAACTCGGGTTCGGTCCAAACCTGTCCGTGGTCTCCGCGTTTCTCGGGTTCATGACCCTTGTGCCGATGGTCTTTATGTTTCGGCTTACCGACACCAATCCCCGCGAAAACAACATCGTGCAAACGATGGGAACCAGCGCGGGGCAAACGGCTTTCATGTGCGTGCTGCTCGCAGCGTTCGACATGCTCAACACTAAAGGAGTGCTCAATCCTCCAATCCACCTGGGCACCGCGCAAATATTTTTCTGGCTGTGCAGCGCCAGTCTGCTTGGCATCCTGCTGGCCGTTCCCATGCGTCGTCACTACATCGATGAAGAAAATCTCACTTACGCCGACGGCCTGGCCGCTGGGGAGACCATCGTCGTGCTTCACGAAGGCCGCGCCAAAGGGACTTCCGCTGGTCCGGTGAAAGCTCTGGCACTCGGCAGTCTCGCTTCAGGCGGTTTGATGATTCTCACGAGCTTTCTCAAACTGTTTCCTGACACCTGGCTGCTTCCCGGCATGGCGCCGATGAACATTGGTTTCAATTGGAGCTTGCTGTCGTTCGGTTCAGGTTTGCTCGTCGGGTTTCGCATCTGCATGGCAATGGCGATTGGCACCGCCATCAGCTGGTTCATCCTGCCGTCATATCTCGTTTCGCACGGAATGATTGCCGAGCAAACCTATCCGCTCACACTGCGCTGGGTGATGTGGCCGGCGACGGGGCTGATGGTGGCGGGTGGCTTAACTTCGCTGGCGCTGAAATGGAAACTGATTGTCAAAACTTTTCGCGGGCTTAGAGGCACGTCTGTTGTCGAACAGGATCGGCGCGAGTTTCCGATGCAGTGGGTAGTCATCGGCTCGATCGTCATGTCCGTAGTGATCTGCCTGGTTCAATATTTCAGCATGGGTATCCCCGTGTGGCTTTCCTTCATCGCGATCCTGCTGTCGTTACCGTTGATGTTGGTTGGCTTGCGCGTACTCGGCGAAACAAACTGGGGACCGATCAGCGCGATGTCAAACATGATGCAGGCGATCTTCGCGTTCATCTCACCCGGAAACGTGCCGATCAACATGTCTTCCAGCGGTCTGACGGGAACGATTGCCGTTACCTCAGAAGCGTTGATGCAGGACTTCAAAGCCGG
>JBKPNP010000535.1:0-6264 GCA_046732775.1 Acidobacteriota bacterium | reverse complement strand
GGTTGCTTCTGAACTGCGCGCGCGGGCATGTTAAAGTTAAAGCCACATGTGGAAGTTTGCTAATCCAATTCGCCACGCGATTCCTGAGACGCGTTGGCCCACGGCGCACGAGGCTGCAGCGTCGCTGCTGTTTCAACCAGTCAATATTGGAAGCCTTAAAGCCACGAGTCGAACGTGGGTGCCGGCGATGGTGCCTTGGCGGGCAACGGAAGATGGCTTCGTCACTAAAGCCAATCTCGACTGGTATCGCCGTTTCGCAGAGGGAAAGCCCGGCGTAATCGTGGTTGAGGCCACTGGGGTTCGCGACATTCCCAGCGGCCCACTGCTGCGCATTGGTCACGATCGATTTCTTCCGGGACTGAAGCAGTTGGTAGAAACCGTCCGGGAAGCGAGCGATGGAGAGACCAAACTTTTCATCCAGATCATCGATTTCCTCTCCGTGAAGCGCCGGCCTGAAAAGGAAAAATATTTAACGCGTTTCCTGGTAATTAACGAACATCACCGTGAAGCGCTCGCTGAGTGCACGGCAGATTCATCGTGGCTTGTCGCGGACGAGCTCAGCGTACGCGCATTTCTTAACGCCGCGCCGGATGAAGTCCTGGATCAAATATTGAATCAGCGTGAGCTGGAATCACTTCGCTTTGGTTATCGCGAACACATCACCGATGTGCATCTGCCGCAGGTGCTCGAATTGCCGCGAGTGTTGCCGGATATTTTTGCGGAGGCCGCCAGACGAGCGCGCGAAGCGGGCTTCGATGGCGTCGAATTACACTACGCACACGCTTACACGATGGCTGGATTCCTGAGTGCGCTAAATGATCGTGACGACGGCTACGGCGGCTCGCGTGAAAATCGTTTGCGCTTGCCATTGGAAGTTTATGCGGCCGTGCGTCAGGCGGTGGGCGCAGACTACGTGGTCGGCACACGCTATCTTGCAGACGAAGTCATCAGCGGCGGAAACCGTTTGCCTGATGCGATCTATTTCGGGGTCGAGTTTGCGCGTGCCGGTTTCGATTTCCTGTCGGTGTCGAAAGGCGGAAAGTTTGAAGACGCCCAACAGCCGAAGGTCGGGCAGGCTGTTTATCCTTACACCGGAAAAAGCGGTTATGAATGTATGCCGACAGTTTTATCCGATGAAGTTGGTCCCTTCGGACGCACTGTTCCCCTCGTTGCCGAAATTAAACAGGCGGTGAATGCCGCAGGCTTTACGACGCCGCTAGTGGCGACAGGCGGAATCACGACCTTCGAACAAGCGGAGACGATTCTGAAAAAAGGTGAAGCGGACATTGTCGGGCTGGCTCGCCAGGCGCTGGCTGATCCGGATTGGTTTCGGAAGGTTCGAATGGGGCGCGGCGCGGAAGTCAGGCGCTGCACCTACACGAATTATTGCGAGGCTCTTGACCAGGCCCATCGAGCCGTGACCTGTAAATTATGGGATCGAATTCAGCTCGATGACCCGGCTGCCGCTACGGTCGACGATGGCCGGCGAAGACTGCTGGCGCCTGATTGGAACGCGTAACTAATTTCCAGCGACCGCAGCTTCATAAGCACTCACAAAATTGGGATCACGCCTTCGTAAAGCGGCCATATCCACGCGGCCACTCCTGGTCATCAACGCAAACGCGAGCTCGATCGTGCTTAGGTTCATGTAGTCGCGCGCGTTCTCAAACCAACGCATGCTGTCATACGCCGCGGCCTGATACTCATCGATGACTGGTTGACGATTAGTCTCGAATTCCTTCAAAGCAGAGGAAACGTCCGGCGTGTTTTCGAAACATTGAAACAGCGCAATCGCGTCTTCCAGCGCCAGTTTCGTTCCGGAGCCAATCGAGAAATGCGCCGTGTGCAGGGCGTCGCCGATGAGCACGAGGTTTTCAAAGAACCAGTTTTCGTTTTTCACCAGGAGGAAATTGATCCACTTCGAATTGTTCGAAAGAAGAGAATGCGTTTCCAGGTCTGGAGCGAATACTCGTTCGAGATACGCGCGCGTTTCCTGGTCGCTCAGCGTAGAGAAATCGGCGCGTTGCCAGGTTTCAGGATCGCACTCGATGATGAAGGTGCTGGTCGTATCGTTGAACTTGTAAGAGTGGGCGGCAAAGACGCCTGCTTCATTTTCGCGAAACGTCAAAGTCAGACCGTGAAACAGCCGATTCGTGCCGTACCAAATGTAGCGATTCGGGCGCACATCAAGTGACGGAGAAAAGTGTGCGGCGTACTGTTTCCTCGCAGTGCTGTTCACGCCGTCGGCTGCTACCAACAAGTCGCACGATCCGCGAAGACCCTCGAGGTCGGCTATTTCGTTCCTGAATTTCAGTTCAACGCCCAGCGTTTCGCAACGGCGTTGTAAAATCTTCAGCAACTGCAGCCGGCTTATTCCGGAAAAACTGTTGCCGTGGATCGAGATTTTTTCCTGGCCGTGTACGACGTCGACGTTGTCCCAGGCTGCGAAGGCGCCGGTGATTTCGCGGTGCGTAGGTTCGTCGGCCGCGCGCAGGTTTGTCAGGGTCTTGCCGGAAAAAACAACGCCCCAGCCAAACGTGTCGTCGGGTCCGTTCCGTTCGTAGACCGTAATCTCGTGCGCGGCGTCGGCCTGCTTCATCAAAATCGCGAAATACATGCCGGCCGGACCGCCGCCGATAATGTTGATTCTCATAAAAGCATGGCGACTGGAGCGTAAGCGGCCCGCTTGCGTGTCGGTCAGCAGCAACCGGGGCGGTTGCGCTCCAGTCCCAGATCCGGCCGTTCGACTAGTCTTTCAACAGCTGCCCGGCAATGATCAGTTTCTGAATCTCGGACGTTCCTTCGTAAATTCTCAACGCGCGAACGTCGCGATAAAGGCGTTCAACGACACTGCCGCGAACTAAGCCCGACCCGCCATGAATCTGCACGGCTTGATCGATGATCCGTGACGCCGCCTCGGTCGCATAATATTTTGCTTCGCTCGCTTCGCGCGTCACTCGTGGAGCTCCCGAATCTTTCAAATGCGCGGCCCGGTAGACCAGCAGCCTGGCGGCGTCGAGTTCGGTGATCATGTCGGCCAGTTTTTCCTGAATCAGCTGATGCTCGGCTAGCAGGCGGCCGAATTGCCTGCGCGTAGTTGAGTGTCGAATCGATTCATCGAGAGCGCGACGCGCCATACCGCACGCAGCCGCACCAACGGTCGCGCGAAATGTGTCCATGGTGCGCATCGCGAGCACAAACCCGTCGCCCTCTGCACCGACCATATCTTCCGCAGGCACGCGACAATCGTTGAATTCAATTTCGCCAATCGGGTGTGCTGCGATCATCGACGTTCGTTCAGTGACAGTGAAGCCGGGCATTTTCGCCCCTACCACGAACGCCGATAGGGCTGCGCGGCCGTTAGCATCTGCACCGGTACGCGCGAACACAGTGTAGAAATCAGCTACGCCCGCATTCGAAATAAAACGTTTCCGTCCGTTTATGACGTACGCATCACCGTCTCGCGTAGCAGTTGTTTTGATGGCCGCCACGTCCGAACCGGCGTCCGGTTCTGTCAGGGCGAACGCGGCGATCGCTTTACCTTCGACGACGCGCGAAATCCAGAAGTCGCGCACATGATCAGGAGCTGCCTGGCTGATCGCGAAAGTGCCGAGCCCCTGCATCACAAACGCCAGATCGGCTAACGACGACGAATAGGCGAGGGCCTCACGAATTAAACAAAGCGCGCGTACGTCCAGCTTCGCGCTCGGAGCAGCAACGGCGTAGTGCAACGCGCCGGCCTTCGCGAGCACGGCAATAAATTCGCGCAGTTGTCCATCAAGATCACGCTCTTCGCTGGCGCGCGGTTCGATCTCGCGTTGCACAAACGAATCCATGTCAGAAGCGAGCGTGCGGTGCTCGGCCGAGAAGAACGGCAGTTGGTCGATGAAGTTATCCATAACTAAATTATTCGAACGTTGGCGTACGCTTGTTTACAAACGCCTCATACGCTTCCCGGTAATCGGGATGTTGCATGCAGATCGCCTGGGCCTGTGCCTCGCACTCGAGTGCGGCCTGAAAACTCATGTTCGTTTCTCGCGCCAACAGTTCTTTGGTTTTAGCGATTGCGAATGCCGGGCCGCGGGCGAGGCGTTCAGCGAACGCTCGTGTCGTCGCTGCCAGCTGATCGAGTGGCACTACCTGATTATAAAGTCCGATGCGCTCAGCTTCGGGCGCTGAAATGAAGTCGCCCGTGTAGAGCAATTCCGTGGCTTTGCTCAGACCGACTACGCGCGGCAATAAATACGCAGCTCCCATGTCTGCTCCAGACAATCCAACTTTTACGAATAGAAACGCAATGCGCGCTTCTGACGAGGCGATGCGAATGTCAGACGCGAGCGCAATGCAGGCGCCGGCGCCCGCAGTCGTGCCATTGAGACTGGCGATGACTGGTTTGCGAAGAGTGCGAATGTTCCAGACCAACTCACAAGTCATGCGAGTAAATTCGAGCAGCCCTTCCATGTCTCGTTGGAAGAGTTCCTCGATGATGTCGTGAACGTCGCCGCCGGAACAAAACGCTTTGCCGGCGCCAGTGACAACCACGGCGCGCACTTCCGACTCGTTTTGCAGCTCAGCGAATACGTCTGTAAGTTCGCGATAAACTTCGAAGGTGAGGGCGTTCAGACGCTCCGGACGGTTCAGGGTGATCGTTGCGATCCCCTCATGTTGTTCGTAAAGAAAACTACTGGCTTGAATAGTCATCTCGAATTAGAAGTCTTAATCAAGCACGGCGCTGGCTTCGATCTCAACTTTTGCTTTATCGTCCAGGAGGCTTTTAACTTCAACCAAAGCCATCGCCGGAAAATGTTTGCCCAGGTGCGCGCGATAACATTCTCCGACCGCCGTCCGGTTCGCGACGTATTCAGTTTTGTCAGTCACATAAATCACGAGCCGGGCGATTTGCCGCGGATTGCCGCCGGCCTCAGTCACTACGACGACGACGTTGGCGAGTGCGCGATCGAATTGCGCGACAAAATCGTCGCTGACGATTGCCTGATTTTCGTCCCAACCGATTTGTCCGGCGACGAAGAGCAGGTTGCCGCCGCTGGTCAACACGCCGTTCGAGTAGCCACGAGGCTGGCCGAGTGATGCTGGATTGATGAACTTGAATGTCATTATTTGCGCAGCGAAGTTATTAGATTACGTAGCGTGGGGCAAGCACAAACTGCGGGACAAACGAAAAGGCCGCCACGTTGCATGACGGCCTCTTCAATAGCTATTGCCGAAAAGTTACTCGAGAACTTTATCGAGACGCGAGGCGAGTTGGCTCGCCAGATTCCCGTTCGGATCGAGGCCGCCAATGGGCTCACCTGGCATCCCCTGTTTATCCACGATAACCAAAGACGGCAGCTGATCGACTCCGATCTTTTTTGAAACCGCGCCGTCGGGGTCGCGAAGCACGGTGACTTTCAAACCATACTTGGTTGCGAAAGCGCGCAGTTGATCGTCGCTGGCAAAATTCTTCGACTTCGGATCCTCTGACTCCGTGCTGACCCAATAAACAACTACGCCGCGGTTGCTGTATTCGTCGGCCAGCTTTCTCACGCCCTGAAGCTGGGTCTTGGAAAGCGGCAGCCAGGAAGCACCGAACGCGAGCACCACCACTTCACCGCGCAAGCTGTCAGAAGTAATCGTCTGGCCGTCAATGGTGTGGAGCGAAAACTCAACCGGCCCGCGACTCTGGGCCATCAGAAGGGAACTGCCGAGCGCCAGGACCAGAAACAGCGCCGGGAGGGGATTTCGTTTTGTCCGAAACATTAGGTCTCCTTTACCCGTTCATTTGCGGGCACTGCGTTAGATGAGGGTCGTGTCGATTTAGTTGGTCACAATGACAGCCAGTGAACGTAATGCAAACACGAGCCGAGTTGCGGTTTAATCACGTTGTTCCGGCGGCGGTTCGCCAAAGAGATCCTCATGTAAAGCGCGGTAATCATCCCACGTGTCCATGTCGCGTGCAACGTAATTCGACTCGACAAACACGCGCTTGACGTCCGCTTGATGAGCCTCGAAAAGTCCTTTCAAACCGAGTTCAGGACCGAGGTGCAAAAGCTCCTTTCTGAAGTGGAGATCAACCAACACGGGATGCCCTCCACGTTCGGCCGTTACGGGCTTTAGCAACTTCGCTCCAGCCTGCCACTCGAGAATCAGAGACGAGATGACTGCCGACGGAACAGCTGCATGGTCAACCGGATTAATGACCACTGCTCTCACTCCTGCCGGCAGCGCCCGGACCCCGACAGCAATCGACGCATGCATCTCGCTTTG
>JBKPNP010000534.1:0-4366 GCA_046732775.1 Acidobacteriota bacterium | reverse complement strand
GATCAAAAACTTCTTTGCTACACTCGCCATCACCGACTCATTTGCATCGGAAGACTCGTCCGGCCGCGCCGCGTTTAAGCGTGAAGTCTCCCACCAGCTCGTTGCTATCGGCGAGCTTAACAGTGAGCTTCATCTCGTTTCCAACGACCGTTCCGGAGTAGATCACCAGACTCTCGTTCCCGGCATCATCCATACGAGTTGGTCCGGGACGCTGTCGCTTGAATGTGCCGCGCCACGAAAATCTGCCGTCTCTGGCAAACGTTAACGGTCCCGTAATCGTGCCACTCGCGCAATCATAAGTGATGGCGCCGGATTGTTCGTTCACGTCGATAACGATGTGTAGACCGCCCCATATCCCTGTGGCCACCCGTTGCATCTTGCGCGTCTTTCCTGTGGTTAAACTCGTAGCCAACAAAATCATGCAGACTAAAACCAAGACTCTGTTTCGTTCAAACAAAATAATGACACCCTCCGAACTGTCGCCGCGAAAAGCACGACATTGTAGCTAACGGTCGCGATAACACCCAATCGCGCGTCAGGCGCTTTGCACCTGAACTTATAACTGTACGCCATTCGCGTGTGTTTCAGTGTCATAACTTCCATGTTGCTGGTGTCGTCAATTCACCACACAGAGGAAGACCCAAATTGCGACACAACTTCCGTGTTCGCACGATTGCCTTTCTGTTAAAATCCGCCGCCAATGACCACCTGCGCCAGCTGCAAAAAAACTGTTTCCGCAGATTCCCTCATATGTCCTTCGTGTGGCGCCATCATTAATGACGCGCCGACACAGGTGTTCGATACAGGACCAGTTAATCGAAAATCAAAAGCTCCGGCCACTGCAACGTCCTACGATTCGATCGATGATGCTCGTTTTGTCCCGGGAACGATTCTCGCCGATCGCTACCGGATTGTTGGCCTTCTCGGCAAAGGCGGCATGGGCGAGGTGTACCGCGCTGACGACTTAAAACTCAGCCAGCCCGTGGCGCTGAAGTTTTTGCCTGACCGGTTGCTTACTGATGGCGCCGCGCTGGCAAGGTTTCATCGCGAAGTACGTGTAGCACGACAGGTGAGTCATAAGAACGTTTGTCGCGTTTACGACATCGGTGAAACGGACGGCCATCACTTTCTTTCGATGGAGTATGTGAAGGGTGAAGAGCTTTCATCGCTGTTGCGTCGCATCGGTCGCTTACCGGCAGACAAAGCCCTCCAACTCGCCCGTCAATTATGCGCGGGACTTGCGGCAGCTCATGACAACGATGTGTTGCATCGCGACTTGAAGCCGGCGAACGTGATGATCGATGACAACGGCGATGTGCGCGTGCTCGATTTTGGTCTCGCGGGACTGACGAGGGAATTTGGAGCCGACGAGGCCATCGCCGGCACGCCGGCCTACATGTCACCCGAGCAGCTGGCGGGAAAAAATCTCAGTGTGACCAGTGATATTTATTCGCTGGGACTGGTGCTGTATGAAGTGTTCACCGGCAAGAAAGCATTTGAAGCAAACTCCCTGCACGACTTGCTCCAGCTGCGAAAAGCGGAGACGGCTCCACCAACGCCTTCTAGTGTCATCAAGGATATCGATCCGGTTGTCGAGCAGGTAATCCTGCGATGTTTGAACGAGCAGCCTGAGAAACGTCCCGGTTCGGCGCTGCAGGTTGCAGCGGCGCTGCCCGGCGGCGACCCGATCGCTGCCGCGCTCGCGGCGGGTGAAACACCTTCGCCGGAAATGGTCGCGGCTGCTCCAGCGGAAGGAGCGTTGAAACCCATGTTGGCCGCCGGGATGTTGTTGGCGTTTCTCGCGATAGTGGCGGCGGGTTGTTGGATGACGAAGTACACAGCCGTCTATCGCCAGACACCGCTCGATCTTCCGCCCGACGCTTTGCGATCGCGCGCTCGCGACGTGATTAAAAACTTCGGATACACCGATCCGCGCAACGATTCGGCCGACGGGATTGTCATGCGCACTGACTACCTTCACTACATCGAAGACAACGATCAATCAAGTGATCGTTGGCGACGGTTGCGAACGGAAGGCTCCGGCGCCTATCGCTTTTGGTATCGGCAGAGTCCTCGTTACTTTTCGACGCGGGAGAGCATTGAGGTTGATAAGCCGGCGCTCGATGTGTCGGGCATGACCAGTCTGTATCTCGACATGACGGGGCGGCTGCACTGGTTTGTCGGTGTACCACCGCAACGCGAACCGGGTGAGAGTGGCAGTGTCACGCCGGATTGGTCGTTGCCATTTCGCGAGGCCGGTCTCGATTTGGCAAACTTTCATTCGGTCACTTCCACTACGGTGCCCCTTCACGCCTACGACGCGCGCGCCGCCTGGGATGGCGCCGATCCGGCAAACCCGCAGCTGCCGATACATATCGAAGCAGCCTCGTTTCGCGGCAAGCTTGTTTACTTCGAAACGATTTATCCCTGGGATCTGGTTAGCCGCCAACAAGAGTTGCCGCAAAGCGCGAGAGACCGGGCGCTGACTTTCATTCTGATCAGCGTTTACCTCACGGTTCTGGTCGGCAGTACGCTGCTGGCGCGCCGGAATCTTAAGTTAGGTCGTGGCGATCGCCGAGGCGCTACGCGGCTCGCGTTCTTTTTTCTTATTCTCGGTATGCTCTCATGGTTGTTCCACGAGCATCACAACGGTTCGGCGGACTACGAATTTCTTCTGTTCATTACGGTCCTCGCGTCGTCAGTTTACAGCGCAGTCTTGCTTTGGCTGCTCTATGTGGCGCTGGAGCCGTTCGTAAGAAAGCGTTGGCCGCAGCGCATCATCTCGTGGAGTCGTTTACTGGCCGGCAATTTTCGCGATCCCTTGGTGGGTCGAGACCTTCTGATTGGGGCCGTGTTCGGCTCGGGCATGATCATTTGTGGATTACTCACCTCGTTCGCTATGCGTTGGTTTGGCCAGGCGGTTCTGAGTTACAACCCGGGTGGATACGAGATTGGTACGCACCTGTTCGTCAGCAAGTTACTCAGTCAATTAACCGCCGGAATCTTTCTGTCGTTCATGGCGCTGTTTCTGCTGCTGTTGTTCGTCATGGTGCTGCGGCGTGAACGTCTCGCATTCCTGGTCCTCTGGCTGTTGCTTTCGTTGGTTAACTCTTTGATTGCGCAAACAAGGCCTCAGATGATGGTATTCAGCGCGCTCTCGGCTTTCTTCGTGGTGTTTGTGCTCTATCGCTACGGTTTGTTGGCGACGACGGCCACCCTTTACTTCGCGCATCTCTGGGTCTTCTTCCCGTTAACGACTGAACTGACTGCGTGGTATGCGACCGATTTTGTCATCGCCCTCATCCTCGCGCTGGGCGTGGCGTTTTATGGTTTCTACATCTCGTTGGCGGGCCAACCGCTGTTCGCTCGAGACCTGCTCGAGGAATGACCCCCGTGTTGTGAGTTCGTCACAAAACAATGTGCCGCTTGCAACCGTCTACCAGGTTCGTGCTAATCTTTGACCCTTCCTGTCCTGTTATCTCACCGGCCCGACTTCAAACATCCGCGAGGTGTCTTTCGCCTGAGGTGAACTATGAGTGCCGCCAAAGCAACAGCCAGGGCCATCGCCCAACCTTCGATTGAACCGCAGACAGCAAGGCCTACGATTTTAATTATTGAGGACTACTCAGATACGCGTGAACTGCTGTCGACGCTCTTTCAAAAAAGTGGTTATAACGTGATCGAAGCCGAAGACGGCCTCGAGGGACTACTCAAGGCTGGTTGGTTATATCCGGACCTGATAATCATGGACTTGTCGCTGCCGGAAATGGACGGAGTCGAGGCGGCGCGTCGCATTCACGCGCAGGCGAAACTTTCACAGATTCCGATTTTCGTCGTCAGTGCTTATCTCACGGAGGCCGTGCAGGCAGACGTACGCGCCGCCGGCTGCGTGGAAATATTCTCAAAACCCTTTGACGCGCCATCGCTGCTCGAAAGAGTAGGGAATGCGTTGGCCGTCCGTGACCAATCAGGTTTTTAGTTCGAATTCCACTGCCGGTTTGTGGCGGCGGATCCTTACATCCACTTTCCTTTGAAACGCTTCCTCAGCGTAGCCCGCCGGACTGCGCATCGTTTTGCTTGCCAAAAAACACGCCCTTTCTGTAGAAGAAATCGTCGAATCAGACTATCTTTAAGTAAATAAGTTTGGCTGATTGCGGATCATGCGCAGGAGCGCGACGGCGTGCCTGACGCTCCGTTGAACGTTTTGACGTTCAAGAGCCGGGATTAACAAAGGGAACCAGGGGTGTCTTCTCCAAAATCGAAAGCAAAACTGTCCGTGAATGAGCAAGTAAAAGCGCGGCTTAGCGCCGTAAAAGATTTTCTTTCCGGACGCTCGACTGAAGCAAAAGCTGTCCACACGGCTGAC
>JBKPNP010000533.1:0-5021 GCA_046732775.1 Acidobacteriota bacterium | reverse complement strand
ATTATGCAGACGTTGTTACAGGATCTGCGCTACGGCGCACGAATGTTATTCAAGACGCCGGCGGTGACGCTGGTGGCGATTATCGCGTTAACGCTCGGCATTGGCGCTAACACAGCGCTGTTCAGTGTGGTTAACGCCGTGCTGTTGCAGTCGTTGCCGTATGCCGAGGGCGACCGTTTGGCCATCGTGTGGGAACACCGCAAGAGCGGTAAAGCGAACCCGCAAAACGTCATCAACATGGCGAACTTCTATGACTGGAAAGATCAGAACACGGTCTTTTCAGACATGGCTGCCTTCTTCGATCACAACGTCAATCTCACCGGCGACGGCGAACCGGAAGAAGTACCTTCGCAATTAGCCACGCCGAATCTGTTTTCGTTATTGGGCGTCAACCCGATTCAGGGACGCACCTTCGTTCCCGAAGACGGCGCCACAGGCCAGCCCGGAGTTGTTGTAATTAGCTACAACCTTTGGCAGCGACGTTTTGGCGGACAACAAGTCGTCGGTCGCAAAATCACTCTGAATAACGCGCAAACGGAAATCATCGGCGTTCTACCGCCGGAAGTGGGCTGGTATGTACAGAAGGGTTCGCGGATTCAGCGTCCCCCGGAGATGTGGGAGCCCTGGCAAATTTCTCCGGAGACACGCCAGCGCCGCGGACGGTTTGCGCGTGCGGTTGCGAGACTAAAACCGGGCGTCACACCCGAGCAGGCGCAGAACGAGATGAACATCATCGCCGCACGGCTCGAGCAACAGTACCCGCAATTCAATGCCACCTGGGGAATAAACGTGGTGCCGCTGCGCACGCAGCTCACAGGGGATATTCGTAAGCCACTATTGATTCTGCTCGGCGCCGTCGGCTTCGTGTTGTTGATTGCCTGCGCAAACGTAGCAAACCTCCTGCTCGCCCGCGCCGCTTCACGAAGAAAAGAAATTGCGCTGCGAGCCGGACTGGGCGCCAGCCGTCGCCGCATCGCGCGTCAGCTTCTGACGGAAAGCCTGCTGCTTTCAGTGATCGGCGGCACGTTTGGTCTGGTTCTCGCCGTATGGGGAACGCGGGCCCTGATCGCGTTAAGCCCTCCCGGTTTGCTGAACATCAGTAAAGTGGGCGTCAGCTTGCCTGTGCTCGCATTTACTTTCGTGCTGACGCTGGTAACGGGAATTGTTTTTGGACTCGTGCCTGCATTCGAAGCTTCACGCTTTGACCTCAACGACTCATTAAAAGAAGGCGGCAAGAATGTTGGCGGCGGCTCGCGCAGTCATCGCCTGCGTAATGCTTTTGTCGTGACCCAGGTAGCGCTCGCTCTCGTGCTCCTTATCGGCGCCGGCTTGTTCATGAGAAGTCTCGGCCGTTTGCAGTCGGTCGATCCAGGTTTCGATTCCGCGAACCTTTTGACAATGCGCATCACTTTGCCGGCGGCGAAGTATGAATCGGATCCGAAGGTGCTCGACTTCTTCAGTCGCGCCACAGCGCAAATCAAAGCGATTCCCGGCGTCGAAGCCGTCGGCGCTATCAACGAGCTGCCGTTCACCGGTCCGCATTCGGGCACGCGCCTGCACATCGAAGGGGATCCGAAACGACCCGCCGGCCAGGAATTAAGCACCGGAATTTCTGTGGCCGACGGCAATTATTTCCAGACGATGCGCATCCCGCTGAAGCGCGGCCGCTTGTTCACCGATCAGGAAGTGAAAGAGATGCGGCACGTCGTTGTCGTTAACGAAGCTTTCGTGCTGAAGAACTTCCCCGGTCGCGAGCCGCTCGGCCAGCGCGTCACTATCAACATGAAGGACGAAAACGTGCCGACCGAGATCATCGGCATCGTCGGCGACACTAAACATCTCGGACTGGATCTGGAAAACGAGGCGATGGCCTATTGGCCGCAGCCTGAGCTCGTTTATTCCTACATGACCATCGTCATGCGTACGCAGGGCGACCCAACTGCGATTGCGCCGGCCGCGCGCAACGTAATCCACAGCCTTGACCCGCAGCAGCCCATCGGCGAAGTCAGCACGATGGAAAACCTGCTGTCGAAGTCAGTGGCACGCGCCAGGTTCAATGCGACGTTGCTGACGGTATTTTCACTTGTGGCGCTGGTTATGGCGGCGGTCGGAATTTACGGCGTGATGTCTTACTCGGTGCAGCAACGTACGCACGAAATCGGACTGCGCATGGCGTTAGGCGCGCAACGCGGCGACGTATTGCGACTGATCGTGAAGCAGGGAATGTTGCTCGGGGTGATGGGAGTTGCAGCAGGCCTGCTCGCGTCGTTTGCGTTGACACGATTGATTGTCAGCTTGCTGTTCGAAGTGCCGGCGACTGACACCTTAACTTTTGCGGCAGTGGCCAGCGGACTTTTCGCGATCACTTTGCTGGCCTGTTACATCCCGGCGCGGCGGGCGACGAAAGTCGATCCGCTGGTAGCGCTTCGGTATGAATGAAGAATTTGACCTTTGAACTTTGCTTCGATTGTGAACCTTGAACTTGGGCCGAATACCGAAATCAGAGTTCCAAGTTCAAAGCACAAAGCACAAAGTACAAAGCACAAAACGTCCAAGCTCCGAAAGTTATTGATGCTATGGAAACTCTACTGAAAGACATTCGCTACGGGGTTCGCAGTCTGTTGAAGCGACCCGGTTTCACAGCCGTGGCTGTTTTGACCCTGGCACTGGGTATTGGCGTGAACACCGCGATTTTCAGCGTTATCAATGCGGTGCTGCTGCGTCCGCTCGCGTATAACGATCCCGCTCGGCTCGTGACGTTTCGTTCCAATCAGTCGGCGCCCGATGTGGCCGACCTGGAAGCGCAAAGCCGCGCCTTCAGCTCGCTAGGCGGGGAAGTGAAGCAGCCAATGGATTACACCGCCGACGCTGAACCGATCCAGTTTCAAGTCGGCCAGATTACGGGCAGGTACTTCGAAACCTTTGGCGTGAAGGCGGCACGCGGTCGCGTCATAACCGCAGACGACGACAAAACCGGCGCGCCCTATATCGTCGTTCTAAGTCACGGATTATGGATGGGCCACTTTAACGGTGACCCGCAAATTATCGGCAAGACAATTCCCCTCAGCGGCAATGTTTACACAATCGTCGGCGTCATGCCGCCGAGCTTCGCTTCGCCCCGCGATCAGATTGAGGCCTGGACACCGGTACACGTTTCAAATCCCGTCGCCGCAAATTTCCGCGGCGTCCACTTCCTGCGGACTTACGGCCGCCTCGCTTCCGGAGTCAACATCGAACAAGCACGTGCCGAGATGCAGGTGATCGACAAGACGTTTGCCGCTCAGTATCCGGACAACAGTAAGAACCGCAGCACGGTTTTGATTCCACTGCACGAACGCATCGTCGGCGACTCACGGCAGTCGCTGCTGATCCTGTTTGCCTCCGTAAGTTTGGTGTTGCTGATTGCGTGCGCGAACTTTGCAAACCTGCTGCTCGCGCGCGCCGCCGAACGCGAGCGTGAGTTTGTGATTCGCACTGCACTGGGCGCCGGTCGTTGGCGCCTAATCCGACAACTCTTAACCGAAAGCGTCCTGGTATCGCTCGCCGGTGGCGTCGTCGCCGTGCTGTTGGCGATTTGGGCCACAAATCTTTTAGTCGCCCTTCAACCCGAGAATTTGCCGCGCTTACAGGAGATTGGTGTTGATGCTCGCGTACTCGCCTTCACGTTTGGCGTGTCACTGTTGACCGGAATTATCTTCGGCCTTTTGCCGGCGTGGAGCGCTTCGCGAAGTGTCGTTAATGAAGCGCTAAAGGAAGGCGGGCGCAGCGCGACTGCCGGTGGCGCACGTCAACGGATGCGCAGCACGTTCGTGGTTGCCGAGTTGGCGGTTGCTCTCGTGCTGCTGGTCGGCGCGGGGTTGTTAATCAAAACGTTCTGGAACCTCCGTTCAGTGGGGCCGGGTTTCAAGCCTGACCACCTACTAACGATGCGCGTTGAGCTGCCGGAAGCACGTTACAAAGAAACACAAAAGCAAACGCGCTTTCGCACGCAGGCACTCGATGCGATCAATTCGTTGCCCGGCGTGCAGGCGGCGATGGTGAGCGAGCTGCCGCTCAGCGGTGACTCGCTTAACCACGACTTCGTAATCGACGGCCGGCCGCCGCTTGCCCCCGGCGACGAGCCCAGCCTCGAGACGCGCAGCGTCATGGGCGACTACTTTCGCACCATGGGAATTCCGCTGCGTGCCGGCCGGGATTTTGGCCCGCAGGATTTTCAGGACAACTCGCCGCGCGTGGGCATCGCCAACGACATGCTGGTGCGACAGTACTTCCCGAACGAAGACCCGCTCGGAAAACGAATTCGCTGGGCACGCGATCCGGAAGTCAATTGGATGACGATCGTCGGCGTGGTAGGCGACGTCAAACATTTTGGCCTCGACGTACCGGAGCAGCCGGCGCTCTATTCGCCTTACACGCAGATCAATCCCTGGAAACGCTGGATGGCGTTTGTGGCGCGCACTGAGTCAAGTCCCGAGGGAATGGCCGCCGCAGTAAAACAACAAATCTGGAAAATAGACCCGCAGCTGCCGGTCAGCAAAGTTAAAAGTATGGACGATGTTGCGGCCGCGTCGTTTGCCGAACGCCGCTTCAACATGCTGCTGCTGACCCTCTTTGCCGGGCTCGCCCTGGTGTTGGCGGCCGTCGGGATTTACGGCGTCATCTCTTACGCAGTGACGCAAAGGACGCAGGAAATCGGAATCCGTATGGCCCTCGGCGCCGGCAGGACTGACGTGCTGAAGCTGATTATTCGCAGTGGCCTGACGCTGACACTGCTGGGAATCGTCATCGGCATTGGCGGAGCGTTCGGGTTAACGCGTTTGATGTCTGCGCTTCTTTTCGGAGTCGGGCCGACGGACAAAGCGACGTTCATCGCCGTTTCGGGCGTGCTGGTTTTTGTGGCCTTGCTGGCTTGTTACATCCCGGCGCGACGCGCGACGAAAGTGGATCCGCTCGTAGCCTTGAGATACGAATGAAATTGGTTTTGAACTTTGAGCTTTGAACTTGGAACTTTGGGTTTAGGA
>JBKPNP010000532.1:0-6165 GCA_046732775.1 Acidobacteriota bacterium | reverse complement strand
GAAGACGCCTTAGTGATGATCACCGAACTTGGGGGAACCGCTTGATCACCGAGTCAGATGGGAGTAACATTTTTTCGTGTCCGAACATTCCAGGGAGGTCTCCAATTGCCTCCTCAACAAATCTTGCCCGTCCCATAGTCTGAAAGGAGACATGCACGAAAATGGACATTACAACTGCGGATTTACTGAAGGAAGAATTGATGAACCGCGATCCGGAGTTTCGCGAGCTGGCGCGCGAACACACTCGTTATGAGGAGCGATTGAGTGAATTGACGGCTCTCGCTTATCCGAGTGATGAGGAACAGCTGGAAGAAGTGACACTTAAGAAAAAGAAGTTAGCACTTAAAGATCAAATGTACGCTCTAATTATGCAGCATCAGAAAAACCAGACTGTGAGTCACTAGATCCAGGGGCCTGCTCCTGATTTCGGTAAACGGTAAAGGGGACGTGAACACTTGTTACACGTCCCCTTTCGTTCAAAAGGTTCAAGCGAACAGAAGTTATTAAGCTGTGATTATCGCCCGCGATGGATTCATCTATGTGTTACTGCCGGCTGCGGTCGCGGCGGTCTTTGCACTACTTGGATTCTGGCCCGTAGCCGTGGTATTCGGCCTGCTCGCAGCGTTCATGGCCTACTTCTTTCGCGATCCGAATCGCGCCACGCCGGCCGACCGGCACGCAGTTGTTTCACCCGCCGACGGTCGTGTGACGCGTGTTAAGGCGATTGACGATCAAGCCGCGAACTCCGCCACCCTCGTCAGCATTTTCCTGTCGCCTTTTGACGTTCACATCAACCGTGCGCCGATCGCCGGCAGAGTCAGCAACGTTTCCTATACGCGCGGCAAGTTCCTCATGGCCACCGACGAAAATTCGAGTTTGGTGAACGAACAGAACGCGATCACGATCGAAGGCGAAGGCGTTACCATCGTTTGTAAGCAGATCGCCGGCATACTGGCGCGTCGCATTGTTTGTTGGAAGCAAGCGGGAGAGCACGTGGAGCTGGGGGAGCGGTTTGGGTTAATCAAGTTTAGTTCGCGCACTGACCTGGTGCTTCCGGCAAACATCGAGGTGTTGGTAAAAGAAGGGGCGCGCGTCAAAGGCGGCCTCACTGTCATCGGCAGGATTCGATAGGCCGGGGTCATCTATGGAAACACCAAATCCAGAACGGCGAGGACTGCGAAAGGGCGTTTACCTGATTCCGTCCGCCTTCACAGCGGCGAACATTGGAATGGGGTTCTACGCAGTGATGGCGGCGGTGCGTGCGTTTCAATTCGTAGGCGCCGGCAGCCCCGGAGATTTAGTACAGGCCTCCGTCTACCTCGATAACGCCGCGAAGGCGATCGGGTGGGCGCTGTTGTTTGACATGCTTGACGGCCGGATCGCACGCATGACCAAAACGACCACCGAGATCGGCGTGCAACTCGATTCCATGGCAGACATTGTTACGTTTGGCCTCGCGCCGGCGGTGCTGGCATACGTGTGGGGTTACGGCGCGACGCTGCAGGAAGGCAGCGGTCTTCACAGCCTGGCGTGGTTTATGTCGTTCATGTACCTCATGTGCGGTGGCTTTCGGCTCGCGCGTTTCAACGTGCAGGCGTCGCGCCCGCGAATCCTCGCCGAGGGATTGGTCAAGACAGACAAAAAGAATTTTGTCGGGTTACCGATACCCGTTGCCGGCGGGTTAATCGCGGCGATCATCCACTTCGCGCCGCTGCCGTTAGTGCAGTACGGGGCAGACCGTGCGCAGATCTATTCGCTGCTGTTGATGGTGCTTGTAGGTGCACTGGGCCTGCTGATGGTGAGCACGCTGCGATTTTCGAGTTTCAAAACCGTGGGCACGAAACGTCGCGGGATGCGGACCATAATCCTCGCGCTGGCACTGGGAATGCTGATCTTCCTTTACTCGCGCTACGTTCTGCTGGTGATCGTGGTCGCCTATATCCTCAACGGGTTGCTGGGCCGCATGTTTGCGCTCTTTCGCAGGCGCAGCGAGCCGGCTGAAACTGCGGTTCAATTGAAACAACCCTGATCGAGATTAGTGTTGAGGTAAGGCATTCTCCACGGCGGCCTTTTTCGAAGGTTGAGTAAAGGCGAGCAGGCCGTGTTCGGTTGTAAGCAAAACCACTTCTCCTACCGCAATCGGCGCGGCTGACGTAGCTATTTCCTCTCCAGTCGGCAGCAGGTTCACCTGCTTTCCATCCCGCAGTTCCAATACAACTCCCGCAGAGCCGGACAGCGGCATAAACAGCGCCGCGTCCTGAGTAACGAGCGGCTGCGAAGAAATTCTTCCCGGCAACCGGCGCTTCCAGGCGCGTTTGCCGCTTAGCGAGAATTTGTAGACGAAGTTGTCCAGCGAGGCGACTACTATCTCGTCCTTCGCCCTCACGACTGCCTGCACGCCCGCGCCCGTTCGTGTGCGCCATAACAGCCGACCAGCCACCGCATCAACCGCGTAAACATAACCATCGCCTGAACCGAAATAGACAATGTCGGTTCCGTTTGCCACCGGTCCTCGCACCGCTCCCTTAGTTCGATAGCGCCATAGCAGTTTTCCCGTCGCTTCGTCGAACGCCAGCAGGTTTCCATCTTCGCTGCCGATGTAAACGCGCGACTCCGAAACCACGGGTTGTGAGTTGAAGGCGGCGCTGTAAGCGTATGACCAAAGCAACTGCCCATTCTTGCTGTCAAACGCGTAGAACTTGCCGTCACTGCTGCCGGCAAACAGTTTTCCGTTTGCGAGTGTTAGCGCGCCGCGCAGCGGCATTTCCAGCGTGAGCACCCACAGAGTTAATCCGCCTTCTTTTCCGAGCGCGCGCAATGCACCGGTCGAGCGTCGACTTCCGGTTTCAACTTTTCCCGTCTCCGACGCTACATAAACCGCGCGCTCGTCAGCCGCCGGGGAAGCTGAAAGCTCGCCGCCGATTTCTGAGCGCCAAACGAGTTCTCCCGTAGTGCCCACCAACGACACCATCACGCCGCCGGCGAGCGGCAGATAGATTCGCTCTTTATCTGACGTAGGACTCAGGTTCAACGTCAGGTTGGAATCGTATCGCCAGCCAATGGTTAATGGCTGCGCAAGGTCCACGCCTGCGGGCGGGATCAATCGCGTGTCAAGCCGATCCTCCATTTGTTGTGCAAAACTCGCAATCGCAATGCTCAGCATGATCGCCGAGAAGAGCACGAGCCGGCCAACTCTTAATTTCCATTCACTAAAAAGCATTAACATCGTATTTCGAGACGCCGTTCTTGAGTTATTCAGTTCGAATCGTATAATCCAACGTTCATTATTTCCCGCTTGCCTTTAGACGCCTTAAAACTGTCGCGAGGTCTGCTTTTTTGATACCAGAAATACAACACGAAACCGTCATCATACTTGACTTTGGATCGCAATACACTCAGCTCATAGCTCGTCGCGTTCGCGAAGCGGGCGTCTATTGCGAAATCTACCCGCACAACACCCCAGTTGAACGAATTACGAGTCGCCGGCCCAGGGGAATAATCCTCTCAGGCAGTCCCGCCTCGGTTTATCAGGATGGCGCGCCGCGTCCCGACAAAGAGTTGATGCCGTTGCTGGAATGCCCGCTGCTCGGCATTTGTTATGGACTTCAGATTTTGGCGTTCGATATGGGAGGTCAGGTCGAGTCGTCACCCAATCGTGAATTTGGTTACGCACGACTGAAGATCCAGGATGAAGGCAGCCCGCTATTCAAGGATTTGCCGCGGGAGATGGACGTTTGGATGAGCCATGGCGATCAAGTCACTACTATCCCCGATGGTTTTCACGTGACCGCACTAACGGACGACGCGGTTAACGCTTTCGAAGATAACGAACGCGGAATATTTGGCGTCCAGTTTCATCCCGAGGTTGCTCATACGCCACTCGGCGCGCAAATCATTCGCAATTTTCTGTTTTCAATTTGTGGCTGCAAGGGAGACTGGTCACCGAAGGCAGTCATCGAGGAACAGGTCGCCCGCATCCGGGAAACGGTAGGCGAAACGGGCCGCGTGGTCTGCGGGCTGTCTGGCGGCGTCGATTCCACCGTGGCTGCGGCCCTGGTGCACCGCGCAATCGGTGAGCGGCAGAGGTGCATTTTTGTCGATAACGGTGTGTTACGCGACGGCGAATTCGAATCGACCATCGCCGTGCTGCGGCAGCAGATGGATCTGAACATTCATGGCGTCCGCGCAGGGGACAGATTCCTGTCGGCGCTTGCCGGGGTCACTGACCCCGAAGCCAAGCGCAAAGCAATTGGTAAAACTTTCATCGATGTGTTTGAGGAAGAGGCCGGCCACATCGGCGAAGTTACGTTTCTCGTTCAGGGAACGTTATACCCCGACGTTATCGAGTCGGTCTCAGTGCGCGGCCCCTCCGCCGTTATCAAGAGTCATCACAACGTGGGTGGACTTCCGGAAACGATGCAATTGAAGCTGATTGAACCGCTGCGTGAATTATTCAAAGACGAAGTAAGGCTGATCGGCAGGGAACTCGGAGTACCGGAACAAATACTCACGCGGCACCCGTTCCCCGGCCCGGGCTTGGCGGTTCGTATCATCGGCGAAGTGACTGCCGAACGAGTGCAACTGCTTCAGGCTGCTGATCGCGTGTTCGATGAAGAACTGCGCGCGGCCGGTCTCTACGATTCAGTTTGGCAGGCGTTTCCCGTGCTGCTGCCCGTTTCCACCGTTGGGGTAATGGGAGACGAGCGT
Organism: Acidobacteriota bacterium; assembly: GCA_046732775.1. GTDB lineage: Bacteria > Acidobacteriota > Blastocatellia > Pyrinomonadales > Pyrinomonadaceae > PSRF01. The sequence goes on along the minus strand of JBKPNP010000532.1, from coordinate 1,458 downwards.
ACCTACGAGAAAGTCGTCGCGTTGCGCGCTGTTACGAGTGTCGACGGCATGACTGCCGATTGGGCGAGACTGCCGCACGATCTACTGGCGCGCGTGTCGTCACGCATGATTTCAGAAATTCGCGGCATCAATCGCGTGGTTTACGACATTAGTTCAAAGCCGCCCAGCACAATTGAGTGGGAGTAGTCGCGGTGCATTGTTTCGCGGTCGGTGTCCCTAATTTCAGTTTTTTCTCTGTGCATCCTCGGTGTCCTCTGTGCGTCTGTGGTTAATCCTTTTGTTGCCAGCTTATTCACCACAGAGACACAGAGAACGCGGAGGATGCACAGAGCAGTTGAAGTCGGTCACTATCCGCGGGTTTCGCGAATAATCAAACACGCCGCCACGTGATATAGTTACGCACGCTCTTATCAGCCGGAAGTTTTCCTTGCTTACCCGCGTAAGCCGCCCTTTTATCATCATGCAGGACCGAAGATTTGCACACCTCCATCTCCATACTGACTACAGTCTTCTTGACGGCGCAATACAAATAAAACCACTGGCGAAGCGAACTGAAGAGCTCGGCATGACGGCCTGCGCCATGACGGATCACGGCAACATGTTTGGCGCGATCTCGTTTTACAACGCCATGAAGAGCCGCGGTATCAAGCCGATTATCGGTTGCGAAACTTACATCACGCGCGGTAGCCGGACGGAGAAGACTGCCGCGGCGCCCGGCGAGAAGGCAAACCATCATCTGATCCTGTTGGCACAGGATCTGGACGGCTATCGAAATCTGGTTCGTTTGACCTCGAAAGCGTATACCGAAGGCTTCTATTACAAACCGCGAATCGACAAAGAGCTGCTTGCCCAGCACTCCAAGGGAATCATCGCGTTATCAGCTTGTATGTCGGGCGTGCCTTCAGCACTGCTTGCGCGCGACAAATGCGACGAGGCTGCGACCGCCGCGCTCGAGTTTGAGGAGATACTGGGGAAAGGGAACTACTTCCTCGAGATTCAGGAGCACGGGTTGGAAGCGCAGCAACGAATTCGTAAGCCGCTGGTAGAGCTTTCAAAGCGCACCGGAATTCCACTCGTAGCCACGAACGATGCGCATTACCTGATGCCGGAAGATTCGCGCGCGCACGACGTGCTGCTGTGCATCGGTTCCGGCAAGACCGTGAACGAGACCAACCGTCTTCGTTATGCCAGTCCACACTTCTACGTTCGTTCACCCGAGGAGATGTGGCGGGTGTTTGGCGCCGAACTTCCCGAAGCGCTGACCCGTACGGTGGAGATCGCGGATCGCTGCGACCTCAAGCTGCCCGAGAACATCAATCACCTGCCAAACTATCCCATACCCGCGGGGGAGGCCGCGTCGCCGGATGAATATTTCGAGAAGGTGGTGAGGGATGGGTTTGAACGACGCCGGCAGCAGGTGTGGGCGCGGCTCGAGTCCCGCGGAGAACTGAAGCGACC
>JBKPNP010000531.1:0-2167 GCA_046732775.1 Acidobacteriota bacterium | reverse complement strand
ACACGGTCCGCGCCCGGTGTAGTTGGCCCGTTTGCAAGTTCGGCAATGATTTTTGCTTTGACCTGGCCCACGTTCGAGAGCGTGATGGCGTTCTCTAAGGCCGACGGCAAGAGGATGTCGCAGTCAACACCGACGATCTCTTCAGGCGAAATCGCCGTAGTGTTGGACAAACCGGCAAGCGATTTTGTTTCCGCCTTGTGACGCAACGCCGCCTGCACGTCGATGCCGCCTTCGGAATAAAGTCCGGCTTTTGAGTCGCAAGCCGCAATGACCTTCGCGCCGTCGGCCGCCACCAGGCGCGCGATGTTTGCTCCGGCATTCCCAAACCCGTGGACTGCAACGCGCGCGCCCTTCAGATTGACGCCCTTAACGCGGCAGGCCTCGCGCAGCGTGTAGAGACAGCCACGCGCCGTAGCCTCCGCGCGGCCCTGTGACCCACCGAGCGAGATTGGTTTGCCGGTGACAACGCCAAGTTCGGTATGGCCGCGCACCATGGAAATCGTGTCCATGATCCACGCCATTGTCTGTTCGTCGGTGTAAACGTCAGGCGCGGGAATGTCTCGATCCGGACCGATGATCGGAGCTATCTCAAATGCGTAACGCCGCGTTAGCCTTTCCAGCTCGTTGCGCGACAAACTCTTGGGATCGCAAATGACCCCGCCTTTGCCGCCGCCATAGGGAATGCCGACGGTCGCACACTTCCAGGTCATCCACGAAGCAAGCGCCTTGACCTCGTCCAAAGTGACATTCGGGTGATAGCGAATCCCGCCCTTGCACGGGCCGCGCGCGATGTTGTGTTGCACGCGATAGCCCTCAAAAACCTGCACATCGCCGCCGTCCATTTTCACCGGAATGGAAACGATCAACTGGCGCTTCGGATTGCTCAGAACGTTGCGCGTTGACTGGTCGAGGTCCAGATAGTCAGCAGCGCGGTTGAATTGTTGGCGAGCGATGAGAAACGGATTCAGCTCTTCAGCGAGAGCTTCCCTGATGGCCATCTGGTTCGTCTCCTGAAATGGGGGTTCGAGAGCGCGGCAATCCTATCACTCCGACACACAAGTTTCGAGTTCCGAATTTCGAGTTTCGAGTTCGGAGCCCTCCCTGACGTTCCTTTGCGAACTCGGGACTCGGAACTCGAAACTTCCCTTCGTGTTCGAACTTGAAACTTGAAACTTGAAACTCGGAACTTTTCTATGTCTTCGGAGTCTAACCTTCCAAGCGACCCGCATGGCACCGGCGAACTTAAAGATGGAGGCGTAATGTTTAATAACCTAATCGAATCTTGTTCCCATTCAGGCGAGTTCAAGCGCCGTGGTTCCTTCGTTCTGTTCACAACCGTGACGTACGCCGTGCTCTTTATCGTCGCCGGTGTCGTCAGCATCTATGCCGTCGACGCACGACTTGAAGAGCGCGACAACCTGGTCATTACCATGCTGCCGCCGCTGGCGCCGACAACGGTGGCTACTACACCGCACCAGCCGTCGCCGTCGCGTTCAACTACGGGTCGATCAAATCTGCCCGTTCGCGAAATCGCAATGTCACGTCTTGACGACCCGCGAAGTGTGCCCGAAAAGACATCCGCGACACCCAACCAAAACTTACCCATACCGAACGGCAGCTTTGTGATTGGGCCGCATGATTCCGATCCCGTCGGCATACCGGGAGACAACCGAACCGGCAACGGCGGGGGAACGGGTGAAAACGTGTCGGCGGTTCACGTTGAGGTTGGCACACCGCCGCCGGCTGCCGCGGTGGTAGTGGAGCGCCGGCCTCCAGCGGTCATGAGCAAGGGTGTCATCACCGGCCTCGCGATTTCGCTGCCGAAACCGGCCTATCCGGCAATCGCGAAACAGGCGCACGCGTTTGGCCCGGTCAGTGTTCAAGTGCTGGTGGACGAAACCGGCAAAGTAATTTCAGCAAAGGCCATGAAGGGCCATCCGTTGCTGCTGGCCGCAGCGCAACAGGCCGCGTACGCCGCGCGCTTTTCACCGACGAAGCTCAGCGATCAGCCGGTAAAAGTCTCCGGCACGATCACCTACAACTTCGTGCTGCAGTAACGGGCCTGTAGTTCCCAAGTTTATTGCCTGCCAAAAAGAAAGAGGTACGCCGGCCAGCGTACCTCTCCTACCGTTTACAAAGTTTCAAGTTTCAGGTTTCAAGTTTCAAG
>JBKPNP010000530.1:0-1329 GCA_046732775.1 Acidobacteriota bacterium | reverse complement strand
GCGGTGAGAGGTCACCGCACTCCGAAGTCTAAGTCTCACCTGCCATTTTCTTCTGAGAAAAGTCCGTCTTTGTAACTTTATTAATAGCGGAGCAACCTGCTCAGCGGCGTCGAAGCTGAATGCCCCAGCCGAATCGCCAGCTAATCACATACAAGGAAAGAGTAACAACGACGATGAAAAGCCCCGTTTTTGCCGCCCTCGTCCTGAGTGCCTCCCTCGCGATAACCGCTTCGGCCCAGGTCAAATCAGCGAGCCCCGCAAACCAGTCCAACTCGAATACCGTAAACCAGTCAGTCACAAATGCTACGCGTGCCCGGGTAATGGCGCCTGACAGGAAAGATTCCAGCGATAGACTCGCTGCTGCGACGGTCCCGAAAGAAAACAATTTCAACGACCACGCAGATGCAGCCCGTTTACGCCGCGCCAACAATCCAGCAGTGACAGCAAATCCCGCAAAGGGCTCGAGCGTCGGCAGTCCTACCGCGTCCAAGGTCGGAAACGCGGGTATGAAACCAGTAGGCTCGGCTGATAACCCGCCACCGCTTTCGGCCAATGCGACGGCCGCCGCACCCGTTGCTGCTCCTTCGACTGAAGTTTATCGAGTGGGTGTGGGCGACGTGCTCGACATTCAACTCTCGGGTAACGCGCCACGAGCTTCGACGCTTTTCACGGTTTTAGAAAATGGTGTGCTTGAGTATCCGCTGGCAGGTAATCCGCTGGTCGTGTCTGGCATGACCCCGGCGGAAATCGCGTCAACGCTCCGCCAACGGATCAAAGTGTTGGACAATCCACAGGTAACCGTTTCCGTTCGAGACTACGCGAGTCATTCAGTTTCGATCACCGGCTTTGTTGGCGCTCCGGGAACGAAGATTCTTCGGCGCGAGGCCATGCCACTTTATGCGCTGCTCGCCGAAGCATTGATGCTACCCGAAGGCGAACGAGCCACGATTAATCGTAAGGGAAGCGCGCCAATCGTAATCGACCTAAACGATACAAAACTTTCGGCAACACTTGTCTTGCCCGGAGACGTGATCCGAATTTCAGGTATGCCTGCAGTCCAGATTGAGTACTATTTCATCGGTGGCGAGATCAACACGCCGGGACAGAAACCGCATCACTCTGGAATCACGCTGACGCAGGCAATTCTTGCGAGTGGTGGTGTTAAGGCGGCGGCCGGTTCGCGGGTTCGTATTTCGCGCCAGGGCGCCGACGGCAAGCTGGTGACGGAAGAGTTTAACCTCCGAAGAATTCAGACCGGCAAAGATGCAGATCCGGTACTGCAGAAGGGCGACCGGGTCGAGATTACCACTGCAAATTAACTGGCAAGGA
>JBKPNP010000529.1:0-2081 GCA_046732775.1 Acidobacteriota bacterium | reverse complement strand
CGGCAAAAAATCTTCGATCCGTTCTTTACGACGAAAGGCGCGCAGGGAACGGGGCTCGGCTTGTCCGTAAGTTACAGCATTATCGAACGCCACGAAGGAATGATCAGCGTGAGTTCAGAGATGGGCGTGGGCACAGTGTTTACGATTCAACTTCCGGCCGCGATGCAATGTTCAGGATCAGATGACCAACCTGCCGCGGCAGTCGAAATGCCATCGCTTGCGATTCTGGTTGTTGACGATGAGCCGTCAGTGAGGGAAACACTCGCGGACATGCTTTCAATAATGGGTCATCGCGTGGTGATGGCTGAAAGTGGGCATAACGCGCTGCAAACGCTGGCCGTCAATCCCTGTGATCTCGTGTTCACGGATTTGGCAATGCCCGAAATGGACGGCTGGGAAACCAGCCGCGAGATTCGGAAGCGTTGGCCCGACATGAACGTCGTGCTGGTGACTGGTTACGGTCCGGGAACACAGCCTCCGCCGGGTGAAGATAAGTTAGTGAACGGCATCATTGGTAAACCATTCGACTTCTCGCAAATCAGTCAGACGATAACCAGCATCGTCTCGAATGAGGTCGTACTCGACGGCGTGTTCTAATTGTTGAAGTTCATGATGCCGGCGCTGGCCGTGAATCCAACGCCGAAGCCCACCACGATTGTCGGTCCTGCCCAATCACCTTTCTCCGCGAGCATAAAACCAGTCGAGGCGCTCGAGAGATTGCCGTAGTTTTTCAGTATCTCGTACGAGCCCTGCACTTTCGTCGAATCAGTTTCAAGCTTTAACTGCGAGCAAACGCCGTCAAGAATCTTCTTGCTGCCGGTGTGAATAAGACAATCGTCAACCTCGGCGATGTTCGACACTGGGGAATCGGGATGCTCGAGTACGTCTTTGACCGTGCGGACCGCATAGTGGGCGCCGCGCGTTGGCACGCTCGGACGCATGAAGTACTGCGGACGTCCGTTCAGGAATTCGTGGTTGCTGCTGCTGTTCATGGTCAGCAAGTTGACGTCTTCCGTATCTTCATTCGTGAGATGGGCGATGGGACCAAAGCTTGGCTTCCCTTCGTCGGTACCGACCAGCAAGGCTACCGCGCCGTCGCCGAACAGCATTGATTGAATGACGAAGGTGGTATCCAGCCTCTTCTTTTCAAAATCAAGCGCATCGATTTTCCGCTCCTTCCGCATACGTAGGATTTCACGGAAGCCGTAATATTCGTCGCGCAAGAGCGGTGCGACGTAGGGAGTGTGTGCTTCCGCCATTAATACCAGCGCCAACTTTCCGGGATTTGACGCTAAGTACCACTGAGCTACTTCGATAGATTTCAATAAGACTGAACAACCCTGGGCCTGCATGTTCACTGTTCGTAGCGAACGAGAAAGCAGGCCATGCGTTTGGCCCATTACTTCCGACGCCAGACAGGGAAGCATTTGATCCGGCGTGTTTGTGCCGGCAACTAACAAACCGATGCGCGAGGGATCGCCCTGCCACTCTTCAATGCAGCGCTTGGTTGCGCCGACGGCGAGTTCGGTCGTGGAGCTGGTTCGTTTTATTGGTTTGCCGGCCAGAAATTCGGGGTAGTTATTCATCACCGAGTATCGCTGGTCAACGCCCAAAGAATTGAGCGTGTTGATAAGTTCCGGAGAAAGCTTGTGCATCAGCGCGCCTGCCAACTCCGTCGTCTGAAAAGCGTTTTGCGGCGTGCACGTAGCTGCCGAGAGAAGGTTAATCATGATCGTCTCCCTGGGGATCGAGATGTGTTTGGAACTTTGGTCAATTACCGGCGCGGAAATTACATAATTCGATGAGTTTAGTATCAATGCCCGTGCCAGGAAGAACCGCGCTTTACTAATGCCTGTAAGTGTTGAAATAACTCCCGTTAACTACAGAACCGGCACGTTCCGGAATCTGCTTGGTTTTGGATACTCAGTATGCAAAAAAGGGGGGATTTGCGCTACGCCTGTTTTGTGTGGGGAATTTGACTGACGTCTGATGGCAACCAGGTATACAGCTGATTACTAAGTACGCATAGAGTCATAGAGTCATAGAGTCCCGCACTCCAGTTTGCGCCGTGACCCCCGGGG
>JBKPNP010000528.1:0-2088 GCA_046732775.1 Acidobacteriota bacterium | reverse complement strand
AGCTCACGAATATTTCCGGGCCAGGCATGAAACTGTAGCGCCTCAAGCGCCGCCGCGCTGAGAAAGCGAGCCGGTCGCGCGTGTTTGTCCGCAAGTTTTGTCACCAGATACTGGGCCAGCAGCGGCAGATCATCTTTGCGATCCTTGAGGGCCGGCAGGTGAATACTAAATACATTTAGACGGTAAAGCAGATCCTCTCGCAGCGTTCCTTTGCTCACCGCGGTTTGCGGGTCTTGATTAGTTGCCGCAAGCAGTCGCACATCGACTTTAATTTCCTGGCGGCTGCCGAGCCGGCGCACAGTTCGCTCCTCGATCACTCTCAGCAACTTTGACTGCAACAGCGCCGGCATCTCCGCGATTTCATCGAGGAGCAGCGTGCCGCCTTCGGCCAGTTCAAAACATCCTTCGCGTCTCGTCGCCGCGCCTGTGAATGCGCCCTTCTCGTGACCAAACAGCTCCGACTCCATCAACGACTCGGGAATCGCCGAGCAGTTAATGCCGATAAAAGGTTTTTCCCGGCGCGGACTGAGTTGGTGAATCGTTCGGGCGACTAACTCCTTGCCGGTACCCGAGTCTCCCGTAATCAGAACAGACGCGGTCGAGGAGGCCACCTGCTCGACTAGCGAATAGATCTCGCGCATGGGCGCCGAGTTGCCGACAAGTTCTCCGAAGGCGCCACGGTCCAACAACTCACGGCGCAGGGCTTCGATCTCGCGCTTCGCTTCGCTAAGTTCTACGGGCTGAGACTCTGTTGACATAAGTGGAGGTTCGGAGAATTCCTGAACCGCTAAAACAATAACATGCAGGCTAAGCGTCTTTGGCAGAAAAATATTCGGCGATTGCGCGTGCGAGCGCTGGGATGGTGAATTGTTCCGGCTGTATCTCCACCTTGAGCCCTAACTTGGTCGCCGTGTTCGCTGTGATGTCACCAATGCAAGCGATGACGACGCCGGCAAGCGCAGTACTGAGGTCGTTGGTGTCGAAGAGGCGTGCAAGATTTGAGACGGTGGACGAGCTGGTGAAGGCGATGCAATCCGCACTGCCTGAAAGCATGGCGCCAACCCGCCCGCGATCGGCTTCGGCGGGCAAGGCCGTTTGGTACGCAGGAACAACGTCGACGCGCGCGCCAGCCGCTTCAAGTGCCTTTGGCAAAAAGTCACGGGCGACTGATGCTCGCGGAATAAGAACGTTCAGTCCCGGCAGTTTTTCAACGCCGCCGACATAACGCGTCAACGCGTCGAACACTCCTTCAGCCTTGAACTCATCAGGGATGACATCAACGTGGACGTGTAGATTCCGCAAACGTTCGGCGGTCGCTTCACCAATCGCGCAAACTCTTGCTTCGTCTAACTCGCTAACATCGCGGCCGCTAGCGTGTAATCGTTGAAAAAAGTAGTCGACCCCATTCACGCTGGTGAAGATCACCCAATCGTAGCCATACAGATGCGCGACGGCTTCATCGAGGCGCTCGTAGTTATCGAGCGGACGGATTTCAATTGTGGGGCAGAGAACTACGGTGGCGCCGTAGCGTTGAAGTTCGGTAAGAAATTCGCCGGCCTGGTCGTGAGCGCGTGTGATGACAATGGTGCGGTCGGCAAGGGGCAGCTGCTCGTGCGGTTGTGTTGGTGCGTTGCTCAACGGCGTAGTCTGCTCACAAATGTAAAAAAGTAACTTGAAGGCTAAGCCCTCACCAACCATATCAGAGAGGCGTTGCCCCAAATGCAATTCAGTGGTTTTCTCTGTGCGGCCTCGGTGTCCTCTGTGCCTCTGTGGCGACTTTATCGCTGGAAAAAGCCACCACAGAGGCACAGAGAACACAAAGGTTGCACAGAGAAGGACCTCTACTGACTTTTGAGGCAAAGCCTCCCAGAGGGACAGAGATCGCTATTCGACCATCAAGGCAGCGGCGCCTAGTTCTAATAGTCGCGAACCGAGTGTCGCCCCAAGTTGTTCGGCTTCATCCAAACTTCCCATGATGCGATCCTTCACCAGCTTCCTGCCTTGCGGATCCGCTACCAGGCCGTCGAGCCTGATTCGTTTTTCGCGAACGATCGCATACCCGGCGATGGGTAACTGGCAGCCGCCGCC
>JBKPNP010000527.1:0-1921 GCA_046732775.1 Acidobacteriota bacterium | reverse complement strand
ACGTCGAGGGCGTTCATTACTTTCCCAACGGCTTCATTGCCGCCGCCGACGTCAACGTCACTTCGAACCTCGCCTACCGTCAGGTGTTTTCTGACAGTATCCAGCAGGTGATTTCGCCCGAAGAGCGTTCGCAGGTTTTCGTCAACAAGGATCTGAATGAATTCAGCTTTAACTTTCTGGCGCGATCGCAGGTAACATCGCTGCCAAACTCTGTAGCTAACACCAGAGTGCGAATTCGTAGCCTGCCGAGCGTCTCAATTGAGAAGCGCGCGACGTTGCTCGACTTCTTCAAAAAGATTCCTGTGTACTACTCGTTTGAAGGTTCTGCTGACGGACTGAGTCGCAAGGAAACGGTTGACGACCTATTCGCGTTCCGCGCACAAGTAGGTGGCGATCCAATTGTTTCGCCCTCGATCGTCCAACGGCTCGACTATCACCCGCGCTTGCAGGTGCCGCTTTATTTCAGCGGTGCGTCGCTCACCGCTTCGGCCGCCGGGCGCATGACGTTTTACTCAAACTCACTCGATCCGGCGAACCGCGCCATCTCGAGCCGCAATATCGTGCGCGGCTACGGCGAGCTTGAGTTGGACTTTCGTCCCCCCGCATTCTTCAAAGACTTTCATCGCAGTGGCGGCGGCTTTTTCTTTCGCCATGTAATCGAGCCGTACATCACGTACCGCCGCATCTTCGGAGTAAACAATTTCGATCGCATTATCCGGTTTGATTATCTCGATGCCGTCGCCGACACCAACGAGATCGAGTTTGGCATCGCCAATCGCTTCTTCACGCAACGTTCAACTGAGAACGTGAGCAAAGCCGCGAACAAAGCGACCAGGACCGGCAAGCGCGTCTCTACCGCCACGCAACCTTACGAGGCATTCTCACTCACTATCCGTGGGAAATATTTCTTCGATAAGTATTTTGGTGGCGCGTTGGTGCCGGGGCAACGAAATCAGTTTTACCCAATCAATACGCTTTCCGGATTTAGTTATGGCGGCGTGCCGCGGCGTTTCTCGCCGCTAAACATTGATGCTCGCTACCGACCGCGCGAGGATCTTTTTGTCGACCTGCGCAGCGATCTCGACACGCGTGGCGGCGGCATGCGGGCACTCTCCGCGACGTTCGGAATTAACAAACCGTTGATCCAGGCGTTTCAGACGTTCTATTACACGCGCGCGGTGGAGCTGGTTCCGAGTCTCGCACAGTTTGCGGATGCTCGTGGCAAGGAGCCTGGCACGTTGCGCGGATCGCAATGGAGTCCGTCAATCTTTGTGGGCGATCGGGAGCGCGGATTCTTTGGTGGAGCTTCGTTCTTCTTTGATTATCAATCGCGGCCGGGCAAGGGCAGTAGCTCGCTGGTTAGCTCCGTGGCCACGGCCGGTTACAGTTGGGACTGCTGCGCGGTCACCGTGCAACATTCAACTTTCAACGTGGGTGTCCGTCAGGAACGAAGTCTGTTGTTTAGTTTTCGGCTTAACGGCATCGGCACTTTCGGTACGGAGCAGATTGGCCAGCGCTTCCGCTAAACTTGTAACGCAAACTGTTAGTTTGCGATCGCTGGACAGCCTCAACGCGGACGCAAACTAACAGTTTGCGTTACAACAACCAACGCAGCTCACCTCTCTCGCCGCTGTCACCCGGAACAAAAGTGTTATATATTTACCGCGGCGTCAGAAAATTAAAACGAGCGGATCCCCGGCACGCCGTTCTGGAAGTCACGCCTGAGACCTTAACTCTCCGGATTTAGACTCCAACAACAATTTATTCGACACATAGACGAGCACTCTTTAGCTTTAGGAGATTTGCCCCCATGAAGGGTTCGTTTTTGAGAGTGAATCCACGCGCAGCGCAGTTCATCATTGCGTCTTTTCTCGTGCTGGTTCTCGCATTGCTTTTAACGGCTGTTCTCGCCCCGACCTCC
>JBKPNP010000526.1:0-3682 GCA_046732775.1 Acidobacteriota bacterium | reverse complement strand
CTGTCCAGCGCGCTGTTAAGTTCCCTAATAAACGGGTCGAAACTTGTGGGCGCGGAAAATCCTTGAAAGTATGCGTGGCCGCCTGTTTCATCAGACAGTCGCGCCAGCGAGCTTTGCGCGTTGCCAACCAAATTATTGTTGGCATTAGTCAAAGCTGCGGGCGCGAAAAACGAGTAGATGGCGATGCTTCTACGTTGTGCTTCGGTAATTGCGCGTTGCAGGTCTAGACTCTGTGTCGGACCACTCGAATCCAGTCCGCGCGACACATCCAGACCATCCGATATCAGCAGGATGGCGCGTCGTCCCGCCGGTTGGGCGTCAAACCGCTTGGCAGCTTCAATTACTTCAATGTAGGGATTGTAAGGAGCGATGCTCGACACGCCTATGGGGCCGCGTAGCGCCTTCGCTGCCTTCTCGAGATCGGTTGTGAATTTCTGACGCACCTGCAGACTGCCGGTGCGCAAGTATCCCAGGGACACACGCGAGCCGCGTGGCAGTCGGCGAATGAACTCGGCCAGCGATTTAGTTTCAAGTCCAATTGAAGGCACAACGTCATCCTGAATAAGAATCATCAGGGTTATTGGTGAGCTGGTGCCCATCGCACGAATCGACAAAATCTGTTGCGGTTCGCCGTCTTCGTTCACAGTTAAATCAACGGTTTGGAGTTCGAACTCGCTCGGCGCAACCTGGCCCTTCAGGCGAATCGTTATCGGAATAATTACCGGTCGAGCGGGGCTGCCGTTTGTAGCGGTAGTTGAAATGATCTCTCCACGCGATTGTGCGACCACCAGCTGCAAACCAGCAGCGAAAAACAAAATCGCAATGAAGGCCCCTAATGCCTTATGGGTTTTGACTCGCGTCATACCTGCTCCTATTCCAGCGTGAACAATTACGGCTCATTATACAAGGATCCGGAGTTGAGAGCCCCTCAGCGGGTGACAAATGCCGGCAATGGCTAGCGAACTGAAAGCGTAACCGTTAAGATCAGCGGCATCAAAAACTAAACCATGTCGACCGCTCTTCAGAACACAACAGGAAAACTCAAGACCACTGACGAGAGGATGTTCACGATACTAAAGTGGGCACCCTGGCTTACCTTAGTCGTTACCAGCCTGCCGCTGCCAATCGTTTTCCTCATTATGTTTTTGGGGGCCGCTGCCACGGACACTGCGGCAATTTACTTGTTGCTCTCCTTTGTTTCTCTAGGCCTGGGTTTAGTTGTCGCGTTAATTGTTTTCATCACGCTTTTCTTTTACCGGAAGCGCTGGCTTAAGCGGCTCCGCGACCGACTCGCGGTCGATGGCATCACTGCCGCTGAAGTCCAATGGTTTACTTCTGAGTTAACGTCTGAAGAGCGCAAAATTTGGGGGGAGCTGCAACACCAGAATCCTCTTTTGGCTGACGCGTATTGTGAAACTTTGGCTGCACGATTGACCGCAAGTCGAATAATTGGGCGAGCGCGCACATCAACCTTGAAAATCGAACGTCAAATAAACCGCACTCGAAACCTCCGGGGCGTGGATACTACGTCGCTTCTAGAAGATCTCATGGGCGATCGACAAAGGTCCGAGAACCTACGAAAAGAAGCGACGACGCGATTGGCTGAAGCGAAGGCGCGCCTGCAAACGATCGAAGCCGCGGCCAATCGCAGCCTCAGCCAAACCGAAACCGATTTAATGCTGCGACGGCTTGAAGCATCGCAGTCGCAGTTTCCATTGGCGCTCGAGATGGCCAATCTCGAAGAAGAGGCACTGCGTGAGTCGATGGCCGGCGCCGATGAACCAGAGCGACTCCCCCATAGTTCTGAGATTTCTTCAGAGTAGGAAATCGTTCTTCAATCGATAGACGCCGGGCGCCAGCCGGATAGCAAAATCCTCGTCAACCAGCGCCCAGTTTCCTAAGCCGGCATCGGGGTTCGAAAGTCCGCTGGCTCGTGCCAGTTCCCCGCGCAACGTCATACCCGCAGCAGAGAGATAAGCTCTCGCAATTTCTCTTAACGCGTCCTCTCTCTCAATGTTCAGCGATAATTCTTCGTGAAAACGACTCTCGGTCAGCGACCAGATGTAGGTGAACTTCGGTGCATAAACTATCTCGGACGGAATGATCTTAAAGACACGCTGCAATTCGTCGATAGCTTTCGTGAAGGCAGCGCGCTCGGTTACTCCACTTGCTTTGCGCAGATCACCGCTCGCCATCTCCCACTCTTTTCGCAGTACCTTCAAGACTTTCTGAGCCGGTTCGGAAATGAGAGTCGACTCGTGTTTCCGTTCGATTCCGAAGGCCGCGTTAAAGTGGGGCACCATGTTTCGTGCGATGAACACGGAACGGTTTCCCCTCAACTTGCCGTAGTAAACGCGACCACGCCTCGCGAGCTCGTCCTTGATGTTCCAGGTCAACCTGCTTTCCGGATCTTTCTGAACGTTACGCGGCATGTGCGCGTCACGTCGGCCACAAACAGCAATGTACAACGATGGTCCCGGCCGGCGAGCGTCAGTCATCGCGGAGCAAAAGCCGACGTTATCGATGAAGCGCTCGGCGGCGAGTGCATCCTCGATCTGGAACTCAGGTTCGCGTCGCCACGAACGGTCTCGATAGGCTTCCACTTCCTCAGGAAGCTCCCGGATCAGCATGATCCATCCTATCAAATTGAACACCACCTTCCATCAGACTGACTGGCGAGACCGATCTCGAGACCGAGCAGGAATTTCTTCAGACCCGCATAAACACAAGCGATTTCTAAATTTTTCGGTCATGACGGGGTTGGCACAGTCGTTGCCAAAAGCGCTTCGCCCGCGAAGTCTAAACACGGGCCGCTGGATTGAATCTCAACAAACGAAAGAAACCACGATGAAGAGAATTAAGCCCTCAACCCTAACCAGCCTGATCGCCGGCATTGCCCTGCTCCTGGGAATTGTCGGCAGCGGGTTACTCACCACGAAAGTCTCAGCTGCCTCCGGAAATGGCGCGCAAAAGGCGCCGAAGGTTGCAGACAATCTGCTGACTCGCATCTCGCACCAGCCGAGCAGCGACGACCAGGTGAGCATCATTCTTCAGGTCGGCAACACGGTTAGCGGTCCCCTCAAAGCCGTCCTCAACCGGAACGGCGTCCACGTCAACAAACATTTCAAAAACTTCAACTCTTATGCGATCGACTTGCCGTTAAGCGCGGTTGCGGCACTCGCAGAATTCGACGAAGTAAGTTTTGTTAGCCTTGACGAAGAAGTGTTATCGCAGGGTCATGTCTCTTCGACGACCGGAGCCGATGATGTACGTTCACAGACCGCCGGCGGTGTGAGTTACACCCTGGACGGAAGCGGAATCGGCATCGCGTTCCTCGACTCTGGTATCTATGCGGAACACAAATCGATTGGTAACCGCATTGTGCACAGCCAGGATTTCACCGGTGAGAATCGCGTCGACGATCCATACGGTCATGGCACTTTCGTAGCAACAGCAGCAGCGGGAAATAACAGTCTCTACAGCGGCAACTACACCGGCATCGCTTCTAACGCAAACTTTATTAATCTTCGTGTTTTGAACTCCCAGGGCCGCAGCACCACATCAATCGTGTTGTCTGCTCTCGACTGGGTCTACTCAAACCGCACCGCCTACAACATCCGCGTCACCAACCTCAGCCTCGGCGCCCCCGCAATCTCATCCTACAAGAACGATCCTCTTTGCC
>JBKPNP010000525.1:0-3269 GCA_046732775.1 Acidobacteriota bacterium | reverse complement strand
TGTTTCGGGCTTCACCGGCAGGTAGATCAGCAGGCGCCGCCTTAATCGCCACCGTGCGCCCGGAGAGTCGCATCAGATCGAAGCCGTACGTCTCGAGCTCGACTGCCAGCCCGTCAAAAACGGCAGCCTGGGCCGGGGTTAAATCAAATGTCTCCGGGATCAGCAGATGTTGCGACTCCGGCTGACGTGCAGACTCGAGGGCACGATACTTATCAAACAAGACCCGCTCGTGGGCCACGTGCTGATCGATAAGTAGCAGGCCTTCGTTGTCGGTAGCAATAATGAAACTCTCGTCGAGCTGACCCAGCGGGCGAATATCATTTGATAACGACGAGAGTTCAACTTCACGCGTGAATTTCTCAGCCGAGTTAAGAGGCGGCAGCTCAGTCGACGACGCACGGGCTACCGGTATCGTTTCATCACGGGGCGAGACACTGGGCGTCGCTGCGTTCGCGTTCTCAGTCTCTGGCTGACTCTGCGAGACGAGCGACTCTCGCATGATCGCTTCGAGCTCCCGCACCGTGTCTGACTTCGGCAGATCGGACAATGGCGCCTCTGACGGAAAATCCTCCTCCTGAATCGGCAGCGACGCGAACTCGATTCGCGGTTGTGTCACTTGAACGGGCGCTACCGCCGGTTCGAGACTGTGAACTACTTCCGTTTGAGTTACCGAAATCTCCGTTGTGGCGCTGGCCGCTGCAGCTGCCCATCGTTCGTCATCGCGCGTCTCCAACGGTTCAGCTCTCGCCTCGGTGCGAACATAGCCGGCGCTTGCGAGCGCGTCGCGGACGGCTTCACGCACGGCATCCGCAACGGCGGCGGCACGACGAAAACGTACTTCGGTCTTGGCCGGATGCACGTTCACATCAACTTCTTCGAGCGGTATCTCAACGAACAAAAGCGCCGCCGGATAAACGCCATGCGGCAACACCGAGCGATAGCCTTCAGAAAGCGCGCGCGAAATCAGGCGATCTCGAACAAACCGGCCGTTGACGAAAAGATATTGCGCATCGCGCGAAGTGCGCCGGTCTCGCGGAGCTGAAACGAACCCACTGACACGTGCCACCTGCGAACGCCCTTCAACCGTTAGCAAATTCTCCAGGAACTCCGCGCCAAAAACCTGGTAGGCGCGTTCCCGTAAATCTTTTGCCGGCGACACGCGCAACACCTCGCGTCCGTTATTGATTAAGGTAAACGCGATTTCCGGATGAGCGAGTGCGTAGTGCGTAACCAGATTTGTTAGATGAAAACTTTCGGTAGCTTCAGAGCGCAGGAACTTGCGACGCGCCGGCACGTTGAAAAAAAGATCGCGGACAGTAATTGTGGTTCCGCGCGGATGCGCCGAGTCTTTTACGTCGCGCATCTTGCCGCCTTCGATAGTTACGCGCGTTGCAACACTGCCGTCTTCGGTGCGCGTGCTGAGTTCGACGCGCGCCACCGAAGCTATCGAAGCGAGTGCTTCGCCGCGAAAACCGAGCGTGCCGATGGTGGCCAGGTCTTCTGACCTGGCAATCTTTGAAGTCGCGTGACGCTCAAATGCCAACACCGCGTCATCACGAACCATTCCGTCACCATCGTCAGAGACTTTAAGCAGTCGCCGGCCGCCGGCTTCGACTTCGACTGTGATGCGGCTGGCGTTCGCATCAATCGCATTTTCCACGAGCTCTTTAGCTACGGAGGCTGGACGCTCTACGACTTCGCCGGCTGCAATCTGATTAGCGACGTGATCTGGTAGGACACGAATTGTTGACATTGAAAATTAGAACTTTGTGCTTTGTGCTTTGTGCTTTGTGCTTTGGTCTTGGGTATTTGGTCTTTGGTCTTTGAACTTTGAACTTTGTACTTTGTGCTTTGTGCTTTGGACTTTGTGTTTGAGCTTTGGACTGGTGGTTGATTGCTCGAGCTGCTGATGAAACAGACCACTTTCGCCAACACATCAAAGACCAAAGTCCAAAGCCGAAAGACCGTTTTTATAAGAAGACGATCTGATGTTCTTCCGATCCAATATTGATCGCGTTATAGATCCAATCGACCACGTAACGGCCGTGGCGCGCCAGCAGCGAAGTGATGTTGATGTGGCGCTCCTGCAATTCCTTATGCGGATAGAGCTGGTCAAACGCGCGTTGCAACTGCCGGTGCGCAGCTTCGTCTCGCGCCATTTGCGCCCGGTAGAAGCGCGCTCGCAGTCCCTCGAGTTGATAATTGATTTTGCGACGCCCGGTTTCCAGCGCGTCGGCAAGGGTCGGATCCACGGTGCGTAGCTGCTCGCGCAATTCGTCAAGCTCGGCGTTTACCGCCCCTTCGGTTTTTGCCAGCGATTTCGCGGTGTCGGCCCCGAGGTATTCGTCCACCACGCGCGCCAGCACCGCTTCGGGTCCGGTAAATAGATCGGCGAGCTGCAAACCGTACCGCTCCAGGACGCGGCCGGTATGCCGTTCAATCATAGTGAGACTCGAACGCGGCAGGATCGGTGTTACGGGCCGATCAAGCAGGCGATAAACTTCGCCGGTTTGCGCAAAGTAAGCAATCTCAGCCGCACCGCCGTAATAGGCTATTGTCGGCAGCAGATAATCCTGAACCACAGCTCGCAAGGTTACGTTAGGACTGAATCTCTCCGGCTCAGCCAGTGCCAGATTGGAAAGCTCCTGCGCGGTATACGACTGCTTGTCTTGCTTGGTCGAGTATTTCCCATCATTCGAACGCGTCAATGCGTGTCGTGCCCCAGTTTCATCATGAAGGAAGAGTGGGAAAGAATTTTCGGAGGCGGTCACCTGCGCGTGATAACCGGCATCAACCAGTTTCTTACTGCGAACTTCGATGGCGCTCGCAATGTCGTGTGCGCGCAGAGCGGCGGTGGCGTAGAGCGGCGCGGCCAGGGCCTTCAAGCGCACGTCGAGCGGATCGAGGAATATCAGACCGTGACGGCCCAACAGCGATGTCATCATTCGCGCAAACGCTTCGCCGTAAGAACGTCCCGGGCGCCACGCGTCTCGCACGATCGCTTCGAGGTCGGGAGTAAACTCAGAACTCGGCAACAGCTCGAGGAGTTGCGTCAGCACGTCGTTAATCTGTTCGTCAATAACCACGCGACCGACTGGTTGTCCTTCGCGATGCACCGCCTGCGAAACTTCAACACTCGCAAGCTTGCAATCACGCCCGATAAACTCCGCGGTCGCCACCTCCTGAAAGTCGTGGTCCTCGGTAGCAATCCAGAACACCGGTACAGCTTTCGTTTTGCGCTGCGTCAAGCAGCCCGCTAACTTAACGGC
>JBKPNP010000524.1:0-1214 GCA_046732775.1 Acidobacteriota bacterium | reverse complement strand
CGCGCCGCACAATGTTGGGCGCCGACGCAACCGTTTCGAGGCAGCCCGTGTTGCCGCAAGTACATTCACCGCCCTCGGTGTCGATGGTGATGTGACCAACCTCGCCCGCGAGACCAGACGCGCCCGTCCAAAGCTTGCCGTCGAGAATGATGGCGCCGCCAATTCCCTGGCCTATGGTGATATAGAAAAGATCGCGACTGCCGCGACCGGCGCCGCTCTTGAACTCGCCATACGCCGCCGCGTTGGCATCGTTTTCCAACTCGAAGCGCAGCCCGGTGGCGTCCTGCAACTCTGCATGCAGGTTGTCGCGTACAATTCCCGGAAAATCTCTCGAGGCCACGACGCGGTCGGTTTTGCGGTTAACCAACCCCGGAATCGCAACTCCAACTGCCTCGGGATTAGTGCCTTGACGAAGTTCAGCAACCAAAGCGGAGATTTGCGGTACCAGTTTATCGACCTGGAACGGCGTCTCCTGTCGTTCACCGATAACGCCTTCGTCGTTAACCGTCGCCGCCCGAAGCTTCGATCCACAAAGCTCGATTCCGATGAAACCTGGTTGGGATTGAGAGGGCATTACGGTTGGAAAACCTTCCTGTGATTACCTGGGCTATGGGGAACAAGCGGAAGCATAGTCGAGGGTACTGGGGCTGTCAAACAAGTGTTTCTGTGTGTAGAATTAGAACCTCAAAGTGGTCTTTAGTTTTAGTTCCGGCCTCTCAACGGGAGTCGCCGCGCCTTGGATGAGCGAAGAGCAAAGTCCAAAGACCATACTTTATGCAGGTCCGCACAATTTTATTGCCGACGGATTTTAGCGAATGCGGTAACTACGCATTGAGCTATGCGGCATCGTTAGCACGTCAATTCGGGGCTTCAATAATTTGTGTTCACGTAATCGAGCCGATTGTTCCCAGCGTAGGCTATTCGGGGATGACCGAACCCTTGCCCATGGCGGATATTTCCGACCAGCTTGAGGATTCGGCCGAGCGCGAATTGCCAAAGTTCGCGGAATGTGAAGAATGCGCCGGACTCGCTGTTGAGGAAGTGATTGTTCATGGCGAAGCGGCGTCAGAAATTGTGCGTGTTGCTAAAGAGCGTGACGTTGATCTGATCGTTGTTTCATCACACGGTCGAACGGGACTGGGTCGAATACTTTTCGGCTCGACGGCTGAGGCGGTCGTTCGCCATGCGAGTTGTCCTGTGCTGGTGGTGAAACC
>JBKPNP010000523.1:0-4177 GCA_046732775.1 Acidobacteriota bacterium | reverse complement strand
TTTGGTAGGCGGCTTCTTCTACTGCGTTCGCCACAGCCTCGGCGACGCGTTTGTCGAACACGGACGGCACGATGTATTCGGGGTGCAGTTCGTTCTCGCTGATGATGCCGGCTATCGCGTGCGCGGCGGCGAGTTTCATTTCCTCATTAATCGAGCGCGCGCGGCAGGCGAGGGCGCCGCGAAAGATGCCGGGGAAACAGAGCACGTTGTTAATCTGATTGGGATAGTCGCTGCGGCCAGTGGCCATTACGGCAACGTAAGGCGCCGCGTCCTCAGGCATGATCTCCGGCGTCGGGTTCGCCATCGCAAACACGATCGGCTTATCGGCCATCTGCTGAACGTCTTCAACACTTAAAACTCCAGGCACGGACAAACCAAAGAAAACATCGGCGCCTTTGATTACGTCGTGCAGAGTTCCCTGCTCTGCATTTGGATTCGTGTTGGCCGCATACCACTCCTTGACGCGATTCATGTTTTCCTTCCGTCCGCGATACAACGCGCCACTCTGATCGCAGCCGACGATATTCGTCACACCCGCCGCCATTACTATCTTTGTACACGCAACACCCGCCGCGCCCACTCCGTTAACGACCACCTTGATGTCGGCCATCGGCTTGCCGACAATTTTGAGCGCGTTGATTAAGGCGGCTAGCACAACAACTGCCGTCCCGTGCTGATCGTCGTGAAAGACGGGAATGTCGAGCTCCTCTTTAAGTCTGTCTTCGATTTCAAAACATCGCGGCGCGGAAATGTCTTCGAGATTGATACCGCCAAAAGCAGTTGCGATGGCCTTCACCGTGCGGACAATCTCGTCCGGGTCTTTCGTATTCAGGCAAATCGGAAAGGCGTCGACACCGGCGAACTCCTTGAACAACATCGCCTTCCCTTCCATCACCGGCAGCGCGGCAGCCGGGCCGATGTCGCCGAGACCCAGCACGGCGGTGCCGTCAGTGACGACCGCGACCGTGTTCTTTTTTATCGTGAGGGTGAAAACTTTTTCCGGGTCCTTATGAATTGCTTCGCAGACGCGTGCCACGCCAGGCGTGTAAGCCATAGACAGATCGGCGCGCGTTTTCAAAGGAAGTTTGGAAACGACTTCAATCTTCCCGCCGATGTGCATGAGGAAGGTGCGATCGGAGACTTGCAGGACTTCGATGCCGTCGATGTCTTTAACGGCGTCAACGATCGTTTCTTCGTGTTCGCTCGAGAGGGTATTGACGGTGATGTCGCGAATGATGTGATCGCGCCCGACGCTAACGATGTCGATGGCGCCAATGTCGCCGCCGGCTTTGCCAATCGCAGTTGCTACTTCGCCGAGTGTGCCGGCCCGGGTGGACAACTTGACGCGCAGAGTCAGGCTGTAACTGTCACTGGGTGAACGCTCCATGGGATAGAGGTACGGTAAAAAGTGAGGAGTGAAAAGTCAACGCGACAGAACCGACGTGGGCTATATCGTCCTCTCTGTGCAGCCTCTGTGTCCTCTGCGTCTCTGTGGTGGCTTACCGCGCAGCACCACCGAGGCGCAGAGGGCACAAAGGACGCACAGAGATGCAAACCCGTAACCGTGTAATCTGCGGATTAACGTAACAGTTTCTTTATAGCGGTTATGCGCCGAGGATCGAGGCCGTTCTTTTTCGCGAGGTCGAGCGAATGCAGGCCGAGTTGCTTATACACTTCCCGGGCGGCAGCGAAGTCTCGTTTAGAAAGTGCAGCGAGGTGACGGCGAACAGTTTCAACATCGCCGCGTGCGAACGTTCCGGTCAGCGCTTTGTGAGCTTCTGACGCCTTGAGATTATTCACCGTACTCTGCAGCAACGGCCCAAACACTACGCGCGCGTCACGCTTGGGTACGCCGCACGCCACCAGCATTTCGGTGGCGAGATCAAACAGCGACACGAGGTGCGGAGAAACCATCACCGCCGCAGCGTGATACAGCGCTTTGTCCTTTTGTTTGATGGTAAAACTGCGGCCCCCAAGATCGCGCACGAGCGACTTGGCAACCGCCGTCGCTTTGCGAGTCCCCTCCAAACAATAATACGCATACTGCAACGCCCAGGCGCCCGAAACGGGTTCGCTGATGGAAACGAGCGGATGCATCGATCCGGTTGCGCAGCCAATTCTTCTTAGTGGATCCAGAACGTCGGAAGCCAACGCTCCACTGGTGTGCAGCACGGTTACACCCTTCCCCGTTTTTAAGCTCTGACTCAATTGCGAAGCGGTTTGGGCAATTACATCGTCTGGCGTCGTTATAAGAATGAGATTACTCGGCGGGAGATTGTTCAGCCGGTTCGCGGCTAAAGCGATAGCGCTACCTTGCAGGCGATCACTGGCCTTAACCGCATTCGCGCGGCGTCGGGTAACCACCGCGAGTACGGGATAGTTGCAGGACTTCAGGGCTGCTGCCAGTGCCTGGCCAAGCCGACCGGCGCCGATGATGCAAACCGTCGGCATCGATTTCGTTTGAAGGTCAGTGCTCATGAAGTGTCTGGTTATTAGGGCGGCACCTGCCGAACCCGAATCTGTCGACCTTCTTTATGGAACTTTGCAGGGTACTGCGGTGATTGCAATCCTCTGTGCAAGCTCCGTGTTCTCTGTGCCTCCGTGGTAACGCATTGTCCCAGTTTTTCCACCACAGAGGCACAGAGGACTCAAAGGAGGCACCGAGAAAAGCAGAAATTAGGGCACTTCCCTCAGCTGCAATCGTAGGCTTTTCAGTGGCGCTGCATTATAATCGCGGCCACCCCGCAATCGCCAAAGCGACTGGTTTCTGCCGCAGCGAAACCACGGATTTTTGTCATTTTGTAATTAGTTTGCACGCGCAACCAAGCGGCTATTCGCGGGCATCATAGACAGCGCATTTGAAAATGGCGAAAAAAGCTCGGTTGGCACTGCGCCTGACCAATTGCTTTTCACCTGCGCAGAACCCTCAATCGATTCTTGGAAAAGATTTTCCCCAGAACTCTTTTCGGCCAAAGCTTGTTTCTCAGTCTGGAGGTTTTCAAGATGAATAGCTTCTCCCGCTTCGTGACCGCGCTCGTGCTGGCTGCCTCGTTGCTGGCAGGTTCGGTCGCCAGTTTGGCGCAAACGACGGACACGACGGCGAAACCACAGGATACGAAGGAGACGGCACACAGCACTGCGCCGGCGAAAAACGATGCTCCGGTCGCCGCCAAAACGGCCGCTTCCCGCAAACCGCTTTCGGTGAACGAAGATCCGTCGATGATCGGCAAACGAAACATCAACAAGGGCATCATCGCCAAGATGAGCGGGTCGACGGAGAGTGAAGTTAAGCAGGGCCGGCAGCTGGCAGCGGAAGTCGATCGTCAAGCCAAGTTTGTCGACGATCCAATCATCACGGAATACGTGAACCGCGTTGGCCAAAACATAGTGCTCCACTCCGACGCGAAGATTCCCTTCACCATCAAGGTCATCGATTCAGACGAAGTGAACGCGTTTGCCCTGCCTGGCGGCTTTTTCTACGTCAACAAGGGTTTAATCCTGGTCGCCGATAACGAAGCAGAAGTGGCGGGCGTAATGGCGCATGAGATTGCGCACGTTGCGGCGCGTCACGCCAAGGAAAACCAGACAAAAGCTTCACTGCTCGAGTATCTCGCGATGGGTACCTCGATTTTCCTGGGGGGCATCCCGGGAATGATTTACCAGAACACCGCCGGTCTCGGACTGCTCGGCATCTTCATGAAATTCAGCCGCGGTGCGGAAGAAGAAGCTGACAAGCTTGGCATTCAGTACATGTACGCTGCCGGTTATGACCCGAGCGCCATGGCGACGATGTTCGAGAAGCTGGAATCAAAGAACAAGAAGAAACCGGGAATCATCTCGCGCGCGTTTGCGTCGCACCCGGCGCCACCGGATCGCCGCGCATCGGCGCTGGCACTGGCGGCAAGATTCCCTGAGCACGATGAGTACGTCATCAGCACCTCGGAATTTCAGCGGGTGAAATCCCGACTGCTGCGCCTTTCAAACGCGAGGGCTTCAACTGCGGGTGCACTGCCGGGAGCCGAAGACGGCCCGCCGGGACGTCCGACGCTGAAACGACGTCAGCCGACACCGGATGAAACACCGGCGCCGGACGGCGGCATCGAGACGAAACCGGCGAAAGACGCCCCAACCATGAAGAAGCCAACGGATGGCGTGAAGCCGCCGCAGAACTAAGGGG
>JBKPNP010000522.1:0-3643 GCA_046732775.1 Acidobacteriota bacterium | reverse complement strand
CCGATACATCCCGTGACGGTGCAACCGTTCTTCATGGATCGAACGGAAGTGACTAACGCGGAGTATGCGGCTTTTGTGCGCGCCACAAATTACGAAACACCGAGCGACTGGATCAACGGCAAACCGCTCGAAGGTTTGGAAAAATGGCCGGTGGCAAATGTATCGCCGAAGGATGCGGAAGCATTTGCCGCCTGGCGTTCAAAGCGAGACGGCGTGACCTACCGCTTGCCAACCGAAGAGGAATGGGAATTCGCTGCGCGCGATGGTGGTGAACACAAGGGATTTCCCTGGGGCGATAAGTGGGAAGACGGGCGCGCATCGGTGAAGGGCGCCACGCCTAGCGCCGTCGGGTCTTTTCCGAATGGCAAAAACCGCTGGGGCGTTGTCGATCTCATCGGTAACGTTTGGGAGTGGACGTCATCGAAGGCTTCGCTTTATCCGGGAAATAGTCTTGAGATACCTCCCGATACTAAAGACTGGGTGGTCGCTCGCGGCGGTTCGTACACCAGCGATCCTAACGACCGCATCATTCCGATTAGTGCTACCTATCGCGACTGGTTTCCCCCTGATCGCCGCGCACCCAATTACGGTTTTCGCCTCGTTCGTTCCGGCCAATAGGACCCAAGGTAGGAAACCCTGGGCTAAATCAGCCAACACCTTCTGTGTTAAAAAACCTTCTTCCACGCTTTTAAGGCAAAGGCTCTCCCGGCGAGTCAGTGGTACCATCCACACAAGTAGCCCATTTTCCATAACCTGGGCTACAATCCGCCACAGTTCATGGCCCCGAAATGTATCTGCCAACTTATCAGCGCGTGTGACTGAGACTACCAGCGCGACTTAAAACAGGAGAGAGAATCGATGAAAGTTTGCTCGATTTTTCGTTCAGTCATTGGCTTTTTTATCCTCACAATCGGTCTGTCCCTGGCCGGAGTTGCGGCTTTTGCTCAGGACATCGGAGTGGACGTTGGCGGCGCCGCCGGTATTTTCCGACCGAAGAATCCGGAGGCCAAAAAACGGAATAAGCCGGCACCAACGCGTCGCGGCACTCCGACGCGGCCAACGGTCGGCGGCAACGCCGAAGATCGAATCGAAGAGTTACTGGACAAAGGCAACCAGCTTCGCGACTCGCGGCGTTTCGCGGAAGCTGAGAGCGCCTACCAAAGTATCTTCAAAATCAAAGCGCAGGATGGACGCGCCGCATACGGTCTCGGAAATATTTTCTCTGACCAGCAACGTTGGGAAGAGGCCGAAACCGCGTATCGCAACGCGGTGTTGTGGAGCCCGTCCGATGCCGACGCACTGGTGGCGTTGAGCGTAGTGTTGGTCCAACCAAGGGCCGGAGCAGGCAATGCCAAACGATTTGCCGATGCCGAGAGCTTTGCGCGTCGCGCGATCCAGCTGCAACCGAAAAACGCTGTGGCCTGGGACAGGTTGGGTGTTGCCCTGCAATCACGCGGTGTATTTAACGCGGAGACTGAAAGCTCCTATCGTCGTGCGGTAGAACTCGATCCGGAATTTTCGGCTGCCTATGCTCACCTCGCGCGCACGCTCAACCGGCTGGGACGCACCAGCGAAGCGGCGCCGCTTTATGAGAAGGCGACCCAGCTGGCAAAGGATCCGGCAACGCTAAATCTGATTGCTGAGTCGCTGCAGGCGGAACAGCAGTGGCAAAACTCCGAACCGGTATTAAAACGGGCGCTCGAGCTCGATCCGCGCAACTCGAATTCGCTTTATATGATGGGTCGCATGCTGGTTGTCTTCAAGCGCTATCAGGAGTCAGAGCCCTACCTTAAGTTAGCCACGGAAGTCAGCCCGCGTGCCTTCCAACCGTTCAATCTCCTTGGCCGCAGTTATCTGGCACTGGATCGCTATGAAGAAGCCGAAGTAGTTTATGAACGCGCCAGCACGTTTGCCTCTGCCGGCGATCAAAAACAGCTCGGGGGCATTTACGGATTTGAAGGGGTGGGCGACGGCTTCATGAAAGCAAAAAACAAGGCCGCTGCGGTACGCGCTTACAGCCGTGCCTTGCAACTTGATCCAGCCAATAAGGAAGTCGAACAAAAACTTGCCAAAGCGCGGTGACATAGCGAACTGACCGGCATCTCAACCCTTTTCAGAAGGAGCAAATCTTTCTTATGAAGCATTGCCCGAAGTGCGGCCGCAGTTTTGATGACGACAATCAGAAGTTTTGTACGATCGATGGTGGGCTGTTAACTGACAAGCCATTCGATCCCAACGCGACGATTGCGGCCCCGGCAAGTCCGATTTCCCCGCAGCCCGCGAACACGCCGCCCCCTGATTTCAGCGCTACGATAGCGACGTCTTCATCCGCGCCGACGGTGGTGCTTCCCAAAGACACGGGCCCGACAGGTTCAGCCACCGCCGCTAACATTCATCAGCAGCAGCAACCGATACCGCCGCCGGCCGCGGTCTCTATCCCACCGTCACCGCCGTCGCCTCCAGCGCCAGCGCCGCAAGCGTCGCGACCGGTTTCTTCCGCCGCTCCGACCGCGGCTGTAGCGCCGGCGAAAAAGAAATCGAAGCTGCCGCTGGTTCTCGGAATTTTGGCAGTGCTGCTGTTGCTGAGTATTGGCGGTGCGGTCGCCGCGTTCTTCCTCGTCATCAAACCGCGGCTGGAAAAATTGAATCCGGACCGGCCCGTCGTCGCCAGAGAAACTCAAACGCCGGCAGCCGCCACGCCCGAGGTGCCGGCGCCGAGTCCCGAAGCCAGACCGACGGAAAGCGAATTCGTTCCACCACCTGACACCACGAAATTTACCAACTCATCGGCGAAACTCGACGGTGCACTGGCTGACCATTACTTCGACTTCTCGTTCTACTATCCGAACACCTGGCTGGCGGATCCGAAGGCCGGCATCGCGGGTTCAGGAAATTTTGCGAAGGTCGAACGACGTTTGCCGCCGGACTTCACACAGGAAAACTTTGCCGTTCGCTGGTATGAAAGCAAAGGAACTTTCGACGCGGATTTGCCTGACTTCCCGGAGCTGGTTGAGCAATACAATGCCAGCCTGGCGAAAGCTTTTCCGGGTTACCGCAAAGTTTCGGAAGGGCCGACGAAGATCAATTCGCACCAGGCTTACGAGCTCAAATGGGAAGGATTGTCGAAGGGAACTGAAAAAGGCGATCTGCATTTATGGGGACGCGTCGTGTTTGTTCCCAAAGGCAGCGGCGGAAATGGTAACGGTGCAGTGCTGACGATGTTCACCACTTCATTGGCGCCGGAGTTGTCGAGTGTGGAAGATGTGGGAACGAGAGGAGAAATGCCGGTCATTCTCGAATCGTTCAGGTTTGGTGGAGCTAACCCGTAATTCGTAACGCAAACTGTTAGTTTGCGATCGTCGATGGCATCCAACGCGGACGCAAACTCACAGTTTGCGTTACAATGACTTCTAGAAAGTCCGGTATTACAAATTGAAGAAATTAAACACTAGCAATAAATCTTTGTGGACGCCCGCGCGCGTAGCTGCCACGGTCGTGGTGCTTTCGCTCATCGCCGCGTTCGGAATTTCAAGTTGCAGTTCGAGCGACGAACGCCACACCAATCCGCCGCCGCCGAGAGTGACCGTCAACAGCAGCCAACCAAACGCGCCCCGGAACGTGCCCCCGCCCGCCATGACCACTT
>JBKPNP010000521.1:0-3702 GCA_046732775.1 Acidobacteriota bacterium | reverse complement strand
GCTCGCCGCTGGGCGAATGCCGGCAATGATTGACCTAGGGAGACAACGATCAGAACACCGGTTAAAAAAAATGACGATATGGATTTTCGCATGGATGCTCCCGCTAAGAATTAGTTGAAACTAATTTCATTGTGGAGGTTGGAGTTGGCAGTCGGCAAGTTTGCGCGCGGCTTCAGGCGTGTTGCACGGCGCCCACTAATTTCGTCAGCGTGTCCTTGGCATCACCGTAAAGCATGCCCGTCACGTCTTTAAAAAACAGCGGGTTTTCCAGTCCGGAAAAGCCCTTGCCCTGACCACGTTTGAGCACGACTACCGATTTCGCGCGATCGACTTCGAGGATCGGCATGCCGGCAATCGGGCTGCTGGGATTGTCGCGCGCGTCCGGATTGACGACGTCATTGGCGCCAATCACGACCGCGACGTCGGTGGTGGGGAAGTCGGGATTGATTTGTTCCAACTCATAAAGCGACGAGTAGGGTACGTTCGCTTCAGCGAGCAAAACGTTCATGTGACCGGGCATGCGACCGGCCACCGGATGAATGCCATACTTCACGGTGACACCGCGTTTCTCGAGCGTGTCCGCGAGTTCGCGTACGGCGTGCTGCGCCTGTGCAGTTGCCATTCCGTAACCGGGAACAAACACGACCTTGTTTGCATAAGCGAGCTGCACGGCGATGTCGTCCAAACTAACTTCGCGCATCGTGCCTTGTTGCTCACCGGGTTTTCCCGATGGCGCGGCGCTGCCGAACGCGCCGAACAGCACGTTCGTCATCGAACGATTCATCGCGCGACACATGAGGATTGAAAGTATGAAACCCGAAAAGCCGTCGAGCGTGCCGGCGATAATCAGCACGTTATTCTTCAATACGAAGCCGGTCGCTGCTGAGGCGAGGCCGGCGTAGGAATTCAGTAACGACATCACTACCGGCATGTCTGCCGCGCCGATCGGCATCACCAGCAGCAGTCCAAAGATGAAGGCCAGCCCAACCATCGCGAAAAACAACGGCATCGAGCCAGGCACGAAGATTAGATAGATAAAAATGCCGACGGTGGTGGCGAGCAACGCCATGTTGAAGACGTTCTGTCCGCGATAGGTGACTGGAGTGCCGCGTACCAGTCCCTGCAACTTTGCGAATGCCAGCAAGCTTCCGGTGGTGGTAAGCGCGCCGAGCATAACTTCGAAACCGAGCGCGCCCATCGTGATGGTCTCGAGGTGTCCGCCGGCGCGATAAAACTCCGAGATGCCAACGAGGGCCGCCGCGAATGCACCGAAGGCGTGTGACAATGCGGTGCGCTGCGGCATCGCAGTCATCGGCACCCAGAGTCCCATGGCCAGACCGACGAGCGAACCGAGCACGAGGCCGGTGATTATCCAAACGTAAGTAACGATCTCGTAGTGGACTAACGTGCCGATGATGGCCATCAACATGCCAAATTCCGCGAGGTGCATCCCGCGTTTGGCAGACTCCGGGTGACTCAGTCCCTTCAGCCCAAGGATAAAGAGCACCGACGCCAGCAAATAACTTAATTCGATGAAGTAGGTCCGCACTTTTTAAAAGAAGAACTTTGAACTTTGATCTTTGTACTTTGTTTACTGCTGACTGCTCACTGCTTACTGCTTACTGCTTACCGTCGGTTTCCGCTTAAACATCCGCAGCATCCGATCGGTGATCACAAAGCCGCCAACCACGTTGGTCGTCGAACAAAAGACCGCAATAAACCCGAGCAGCGTGCAGACTTTGTTGTAACCGGCCCCCGCAGTCACTATCGAACCCACCAGCGAGATTCCGGAGATCGCATTCGTGGCCGACATCAACGGCGTGTGCAGCAGCGGCGGCACGCGCGAGATCACTTGGTAACCGAGAAAGGCCGCGAGCGCGAACACGTAAAGCGCCGCAATGAGACTCTCTGCTGACATGCAATGCTAACCTCCCTGTCTGTCGCTCGTGCCGATGGCACTAGCCACACGTTTGTTCACAACCTGTCCTCCGTGTGTCACGCACGACGGGCCAACTACGTCATCGTTCATGTTGATATCCAGCTCGCCATCTTTGATCAACAAGCTAAGAAACGAAGTAACGTTTCGCGAGTAGAGCTGGCTCGCGTGTACGGGCACCGACGCGGGTAGATTTGTCGGCGCGAGAATCGTGATTCCGTTTCGTTCGACTACTTCGTCCGCTTTACTCAACTCGACATTGCCCCCAGTCGTACCGGCAAGGTCGATCACGATTGAACCGCGTTTCATGCCGCTGACTGCCGCTTCGTTCATGAGCAAAGGCGCGCGCCGCCCCGGGACCTGAGCGGTGGTGATCACGACGTCCGCGGTCTTCGCACGTTCGGCGATTAGGTCACGTCCACGCTGAAGAGCTTCTTCGGATAACTCGACTGCGTAACCACCCGCGTCTTCCGTCTTAAGTCCACCCAGATCCACTTCAAGAAAAGTTGCGCCAAGCGAACGCACTTGTTCACCCGCGGCCGCGCGTACATCGTAAGCCTCGACGACGGCCCCCAACCGCCGCGCGGTCGCGATTGCCTGCAGCCCCGCGACGCCCGCGCCAAGTACGAGCACGCGCGCCGGCGGCACTGTCCCGGCCGCCGTCATCAACAGAGGAAACATTCGCGGAATGTTTGACGCACCGAGTAGCACTGCTTTGTAACCTGAAACTGTGGCCATGGATGAAAGCGCGTCCATAGCCTGCGCGCGAGTGATGCGCGGAATGAGTTCCATCGCAAAGGTGGTCAGACCGAGTGAAAGCGCTGCGCGCAAGGCCTCGGGTTCATCCAGCGGACGCAAAAAGCCGAGCACTACCGCACCTTTTGGCAGCAGCTTCAGCGTCTCGTCGGCAGGACGGTTCACGCTAACCAGCACCTGCGTATCGTTTAGGATTGCCTTGCGATCAGCTGAGACCTCTGCTCCGGCCTCGCGATAATCGTCGTCCGGGTGCGCCGCGCGTAAGCCTGCATCACTCTCAACAACCACCGACGCCTTTAGTGCCAGAAGTTTCTTGACTGAGTCAGGCATGAGCGCAACGCGCGCTTCGCCAGGCAGTTGCTCTTTGAGTACAGCAATCTTCATCTGGTGTTACGCCCGCGAGTGTTGATTAGATAATTACGCCGTGCGACTGACGGAGCGGATGCCTGGGTCGTTGGTCGTTCCAATTCTTCTCGTGTCCCGGTTCGGAATCTGTGGTCTAACCCGAGGTGTTGCTTTCAATTCAGCGTGGAGGGCGAGTATATCATTCCGCTCGCGGGAGTCGACAAGAAAACACACCCGCTCTCACACAGAGATTGGACGGAAAAATTTGTGATCACAAATGCACACTCATACAATCCTGCTCAGCCGCGCCAGCACGGAAGAGTCTTCGCGCACACGCTGAATAACGAATGGAAAACCTCAAGACAGCGGACAGACGAACACGTCAGCGAGTACTCGAATCTGCTGTAGTCCTCTTAGCCGAGCGTGGTCTTTCCGGTGAACTCCTGAAGGATGCTGCGAGCCTCGCACAAACTTCGCTCGAACGCGCCCGAATTTTTTTCCAACGCGACGAGGATCTGGTGCTCGCTCTCTACTCGCGTTTGGCTGCGGAGCTCGAGGCGCGCGTCAGCGAATTGCCGGATGCGGATCTCGCTGAGCGCTTTCGCGCGATCATGTTGGCCAAGCTCGCGCTGGTCGCGCCGTATCGACAGGCATTGGGCGCGTTG
>JBKPNP010000520.1:0-2357 GCA_046732775.1 Acidobacteriota bacterium | reverse complement strand
GCTTCGGCTTTGTCGAGATCGCGCCCGGTGGTACGCCAGATTAGCTTCACGGCATCCGCGGTGAGGCGTTTGTTCGCCGAACGCGGATCGTTTGCTTTCGATTTGGGCGCCGAGAGGTTAATGACCGAGCGTCCTTCGGTTCGCATTTGTTTTAGCAAACTGCGGTCGGACTGCGGTTGAAACAATACTTCGATCAGGTTCGCGCCACTCACTTGTAATTCCGAATCAGCGTCGAGCGTTTTCCCACCGGCATCCCGCATCGCCACGGCCCGCTCGAGCCTCTGATCTTTGTCGAGATAAAAATCCATGTCCACGGCCTTCACTTCAGCCGCGCGTCCCTGTTCCATCGTGCGCAGATAGGAATTGTTTCGCACCTCCAACTTCTGGAGATGTTTTTCCGCGTTCAGGGTGGCGTATAAATTGTCGCCACTCATCAGGTCGCGTTCCTGCTCGGCCGTGACGCCGCCTGTAAACATGAGCTTCATCGCTTCCTGTTCAAATGAAGCTTGACCGGAACGAATGGTTACCGGTTTTGAGCGCGTGGGCGAAGCAGACGCTTTGCCGTCCTTCGGCGCCTGCGGTTGGACTGTAATCGTCACGTCTTTCTTTAGATCCAGTTTCTTACTCTTGGCGAAAACAATTGCACCGGTTGAGCTGCCGGAAATATTTTCGCGTTCAAAGGTAACCGGGGCGTCCGTCTGCGCGACCTCGTTCGTTTGATCGTAGGCGATGCTCTCAGTGTTCACCTTGAGCGCGTCTTTCGTTTCCACTTTCACGTTGCCCTGAAACGTGATGACTGACTTCTGTGGATCCCAAATGGCTTTGGCGGACACGATCTGATCCGGCTTATCACCAACCGGCGGATAAACCGCCAGGCTGACTTGCTCAAGCTCGTGATGATCGTCTGTAAACGTAATGTCGCGCGCGGCACGTAACCACAGGTAAAGGCGATCGCCTTTCATCAGCTTCTGCTCGTAACCCTCGACGATGCCTTTAATTTCACGCGAGAGTTCCGGCGTCTCTGACTTGAGGCGAAACGGTTTGTTGTTCCGAAGCCGATAATAAGAAATCGCGACGAAGACAATCGCCGCGACCAGAATTACAAGCGCTCCGGCACGAACTACGACCGGGGCCCGCGCGCGCAGACCAATCGCAATCGCTCTTTTTCGGTTAATTTCCTGCATGATCAAAGTAAACAGCAAACAGTAAACCGCAACCAGCCGAACTGTTGAGCGTTATATCTTCGTGCCCTCAGCGTTTTACTTTCCAGGCTCTATGCCACTGCTAACTTCGAAAAGACCGGAATCGTTGAGATGCTTTGTGACCTCCGCAAACAGTTTCCTATCCTTCTTTCGAATGATGTCCAGAATTCGTTCCATACTATTAAAATGGATTCCTTCGACGGTTCCTTCCAATAGAGTTTTGGGTGTGGACTTACTGCCGCCGAATTCCTGCCATAAGTGATGGGGTTTACGAATTCCTACCTTCATCAATAAGTCCCTAATATCTAGCTTTACCGTTATTTTTGAAGCCTTCATATAATTCGTCAACCATGCCTCTGTCTTGCTGTTTCTGTTGCCGTTAACTGTTTGCTGTCTCCTCCCTCACGTCCTGTACTGACAACTGCAAAAACGTCTCGCCGTTCCATTTGCTGGTTTCAATCGTATACGCCATATCGATGCCGTTCTTCACCAGCGGCGTTTGCCCGGCGCCGTTCCACCAGATCGCTTCCAGCGGCCGCCGCATCGGTCCTGCCACAGAAAGTTTTAGATGCCGTTGTCCAATTAGACGCGGTTCAGAGAGGATGCACAAGTTGCGAGCCATGAACACTGGGCGAGGATTGCCTGCTCCGTGAGGCTCAAGTGTTTGCAATTCCCTGATGAGCTCGAAAGTAATTTCGCCGGTGGGTAACTCCGCATCGATTCGAACACAGGGCTGCAAATCCTCCGCCGTTAGACACGCCGCAGCGTGTTCATTCAAACGCCGGCGCAGCTCGACGATCCGGTCAGGCTTGATGGTAATTCCGGCGGCGTGCGAGTGTCCGCCAAACTTTTCAAACAGATCGGAACACGCAGTTAACCCGTTCAACAGGTGATAAGGATCGATGCTGCGGCCGGAACCATGCGCCACCTCGCCGTCAATTGAAAACACCACACACGGCCGGTTGATGCGCTCGGCTATTTTTGAAGCAGCAATGCCGATGACACCGCGATGCCAATTCTTGCCGGCAATCACTGCGACGTAGGAACTGGCCGGCTCGACCGTCGCCTGTTCCAACTCGGCAATTGCCAGGTCGACAATCTGTTGCTGCACTTCCTTACGCTCACGGTTGCGCGTGTCAAGGTGTAACGCGAGAC
>JBKPNP010000519.1:0-2717 GCA_046732775.1 Acidobacteriota bacterium | reverse complement strand
CCACGGCAAATTGCGCTTTCGCGTCGTCGCGTTTACGTCTGCAACGGCGAACGAGGGTGTCAGTCAGGTTGTAGAAACGCTGGCCAAAGAGTTGGCTGCGCAAACACAGAAGCGAGTGTTGCGCGTAGAAGCGCAAGCGATTCAGAACCTTTACCTCGCAGACCCGAAACAAATTAGCAGGCACTGCGAAGAGACCGAAATCGAGAATCTCCTGACGCTGCCAGTGGGAAATGGATCTCGCGTCGCGGCCGCTCATGCGGCCCGGCGAGTAGGCGATTGGGAATCGAATCCGGAATACCGCGCGGGATGTCTCGAAGCGCTGCGATGGAATTTCGATTACGTGTTGATTGATTGCTCTTCCACCGCGGTTTCTTCCGCTGCCATTACTCTCTCGCCAATCGTCGACGGGGTCAGCGTGGTTGTCAAAGCTGGAGAAACGCGGCGGGGACAAATTCAGCGATGCCAAAAACTGATTGAGAATGCCGGCGGCAAATTTCTCGGGTTCATTCTTAACCAACGGCAGTATCCCGTGCCGAGCTGGCTTTATCGCAGGCTGTAACAAGTCATGATTAAAAACGTTCTTGCCATCGCATTGCTGGTCAGCAGCTTGAGTTTCGTTGCGCACGCGCAGTCGAGTGTGGCGCGTACATCGCAACCGCCGAAGCTTGGCGTGTTTGGCGTCGAGGAGCGTTACGTATTGCATCCAGGTGACGTGCTCGACATCCAATACCGCTACACGCCCGAATTCAATCAAACAATAACGGTACAACCTGATGGCTACGTTTCACTCGAGATTGGCGGCGACGTCAAAGTCGCCGGCCGAAACCTCGAGCAAGTGCGAACGCTGATTCTGAGCAAAGCGAAGACGCGGCTCGCGTCGCCGGAGTTGACCGTAGTGCTCAAGGAATTTCAAAAGCCCTACGTCGTTGTATCCGGGGAAGTCACACAACCAGGCAAATTCGAGTTGCGCGAAACCTTGACCGCGATCCAGGCCGTGCTGTTGGCCGGTGGTTTCAAAGACAGCGCGAAGTCGTCGCAGATTATCGTGTTTCGCAAGTTGAACGCTGAAACGGCGGAAGTGAAGACCCTGAACTTTAAGTCGCTCAAACGGACCGGCGATCTCGAAAACGACCTGACGCTCGAACCGGGTGACATGATCCTGGTGCCGCGCAATCGCATCAGCAAGATTGAACGTTACGTGAGACTGGCCAGTTTGGCAGCTTTTCTAAATCCAATGATTCGCTGATTCCGCATGACCACGCGCTACGGACAGCTGGCAAATTTCTTCATGAAACTAAGCGACCTCGGGCTGATGCTCGTGGCGCTTTGGCTTGCCATCGTCATCAACTACGCGCCGGCCGATCAGTCCAGCGTTCCTGCCTACGCAGTAAATTTTCTTTCCAGCCGAATTAAAGTGGGAAATGCGCTGCTTGGTGGCGCGCTGTTGCTCATCTGGTACATGGTCTTCGAACTGCAGGGCCTTTACCGTTCGCACCGGCTCAGCACGTTCGCCCACGAACTTAAGGAGATCGCGCGCGCCATCTCTTTCGCCGCCATCGCGCTGTTTCTCGTCGCACAAGTCGGACGTTGGAAAACGATCAATTTACGAACGACGCTCTACATCGCTGCGATAGTCTTTATTTTGATCGGCGGTATGCGTTTGCTTTTGCGCATACACCTGCGACGTCTCCGGCTGCGTGGTTACAACCTGAAAAAGCTGCTGTTGATTGGAAATGGTCCGCGCGCCGAATGGCTCGCGAAACACGTCGCGGAACGAACCGACCTCGGATACCGCCTGGTTGGCTACGTCGATGAGCAGCGAAAAATAAAGGACCCGGGACAATTTGACGTGCGCTGGCTCGGCTCAATCGACGATTTACCCGGCATTATCTCGAACGAAGTCATCGATGAAGTGTTCATAACTCTGCCGGTCAAATCACAGTATTCGCGAATCGAATCGGCAATCACGGTGCTCGAAGAGCAGGGAATCATGGTTCACCTGTTTTCCGATGTGTTTCCGCACAAGCTCGCACGCTCGCGCGCCTGGGAATTTGAAGGAGCGCCGCTCGTTTCGCTGCATAGCGCACCCTCGTTGGGCTGGCGTACAGAAGCGAAGCGCATCATCGATTTTGTTGGCTCGGTGATTTTGCTGATCTTGATAGCGCCGCTGCTGCTGCTGGTCGCGCTACTTATCAAACTCGATTCCGATGGCCCCGTGTTCTTCATTCAGGAACGCATGGGCTACAACAAGCGCCGCTTCCGCATGATTAAGTTTCGCACCATGAGCGCAGACGCTGAAGCGCGGATGAAAGAACTGGAACATTTGAACGAAACAGACGGGCCCGCTTTCAAGATTCGTCACGATCCGCGCATGACGCGCGTCGGCAAGGTCCTGCGAAAGTTAAGCATTGACGAACTGCCGCAACTGATAAACGTTTTGTTTGGCGACATGAGCCTGGTTGGCCCACGACCGTTGCCTATGCGCGACGTGATCGGGCTCGAAGTCGCATGGCAAAAACGCCGGTTCAGTGTTAAGCCGGGATTGACCTGCCTGTGGCAAGTGTCGGGACGCAGTAATCTTTCCTTCGAGGAATGGATGCAGTTGGATCTCGAATACATCGACCGCTGGTCACTGGCGCTCGACTGCAAAATTCTGC
This sequence comes from Acidobacteriota bacterium, assembly GCA_046732775.1. GTDB lineage: Bacteria > Acidobacteriota > Blastocatellia > Pyrinomonadales > Pyrinomonadaceae > PSRF01. Next base: position 60 of record JBKPNP010000519.1, on the reverse strand, counting down.
TGCGCACCATTCCCGCCATCCTTTCAACCGAGGGAGCAGTTTAGTTTCACTCCCGGCGGC
>JBKPNP010000518.1:0-4496 GCA_046732775.1 Acidobacteriota bacterium | reverse complement strand
CGCGCGCGCAGGCGTTGCTCGGCTGGAATCCGACCATTCCACTCAACGAGGGGCTACAGAAGACGGTCGCGGATTTCAGAAAACGGGTTAATCAAGAAGTGCTGATCTGACTTTTGGAGTGCGGTGACCTGTCACCGCTTGGTTTTCGCGGCGACCTGTCGCCGCGCTTCTACTCGAGAGCTAATGCTTCATCGGCTGCGACAGGTCGCAGCCTGCAAAAGCGGTGACAGGTCACCGACTCCAAAAACCAGGCCCTTATTTGTGCGAGTCCTTTTACTGAATCAGTGTTTCTATCCCGACGTCGCTTCGACGGCGCAGCATCTGTCTGATCTCGCCGTGGGACTGTCGCAGCGCGGGCACGAGGTGACGGTGGTGGCGAGCAATCGCGCTTACGACAACCCGGCGCTCCGGTTTCCATCTCGCGAGACCTGGAACGGAATCAAAATCATTCGTATCCCGTCACTCGCGCTGGGCAAGGCGTCAAAGCTGCGGCGGGCACTGACGTTTGCGAGTTTCCTTTTCGTTTGTGCCTTGCGCCTGCTGCTGCTGCCGCGATTCGACGTCACAATCGCTTTGACTTCGCCGCCGCTCATCTCCGTCTTCGGAGCGATGTTCGCTTTGCTCAAGCGCGGCCGCTTCATCTTCTGGGTGATGGACCTGAATCCCGATGAAGCTGTCGCTGCCGGTTGGCTTAGGGAAGACTCATTGGTTGCTCGGACGCTGTTTAGCTTCCTGCGCTTCAGCCTGCGTCGTGCCGAACGCGTCGTCGTCCTCGATCGCTTCATGAAGCAACGGATCGTCGAGAAGGGAATTCCCGAAAAGCGTGTGACGATCATAGCGCCGTGGTCACACACGGACGCGGTTGGTTTCGACTTAGCAGGCCGCGAGAAGTTTCGCGCCGCGCACGGACTTACAGACAAGTTTGTCGTGATGTATTCCGGCAATCACAGCCCCTGTCATCCTTTAGATACTTTGCTGGGTGCAGCGCGCGAATTATCCGCGCGCCCGGATGTCGGTTTCTGTTTTGTCGGCGGCGGCAGCGAGTTTGAAAAAGTTAAGCGTTATGCTGAAACGAACAAACTGCCGAACATTCTCTGCTTGCCTTATCAACCGCTCGACGAGCTCGCGATGTCGCTGTCGTCTGCGGATCTACACGCGGTAGTGATGGGCGACGCGTTTACCGGCATTGTGCATCCCTGCAAAATCTACAACATTCTCGAAATCGGATCGCCGGTTCTGTACGTTGGTCCGGCGGCCGGTCACATCGTCGATGTGATCGCGAAACTCGAGGACCCGGAATTTGTGTGCAGCGTTCGACACGGAGATGTCGCCGGGCTCACTGCCTACATCTCGGCCGCTGCAGACGCGGCTCGTGGCAAGCGTTCGCAGTCCGCGACGCGTGTAGCGGCCACGTTTTCCAAAGAGTCGCTGCTGCCACGAATGATTGAAGTTATCGAGTGCGTGCCGCATGCGCTTGGCGTTTCGCGTTTAGTCGAACCATCGAGTAGCGGAATACAAAACGAAAGACCCGCCTGAAGGCAGGGCTCAGAGCGAACGAAGCGCGTAGTGACTTAATTTAATATCCTCTGTGAAATTCTCCGTGTTCTCTGTGTCTCCGTGGTAAGTGCTTGTTTGATGTTCATCACGACAGAGACACAGAGAATCACGGAGATTACACAGAGAAAAAAATTGGGCCGCTTTCAAAAGCAGTACCAGGTTATTTACCTGAGACAATAGTTTTTCCCAAAACACAATTTAAGCGAGGGTACTGATGAGTAAAACGAAAGTGCTTGTAACCGGAGCCGGTGGATTTATCGGACATTATCTGACTCGTTACCTGACCGCCCGTGGCTATTGGGTGCGTGGCGTCGATATCAAAGAGCCGGAGTTTGAACCGACTTCCGCCGACGAGTTCAAGCTGCTTGATTTGCGCAAGGCCGAAAGCTGTTTAGAGGCGACTGAAGGAGTCGATGAAGTCTACGGCCTGGCTGCCAACATGGGCGGCATCGGCTTTATCGAAAACAACAAAGCCGTGATCGTACGCGACAACACGCTCATCAATTTGCAGTCGATTGAAGCGGCGCGCACGAATGGTGTGAAGCGTTACCTCTACACGTCCAGCGCTTGCATCTATCCCGGCTATCTGCAAAAGGAACCCGACATCGAGCCGTTGCGCGAGGAGCAGGCGTATCCGGCTGACGCCGAGGACGGCTACGGTTGGGAGAAGCTCTACATGGAACGCGTCTGCCGGCATTACACGGAAGACTTCGGGCTTGCGACGCGTGTAGTGCGCTTCCATAACATCTTTGGCCCGCTCGGTACGTACGATGGCGGGCGTGAAAAGTCTCCGGCGGCAATTTGCCGCAAGGTTGCGTTGGCGAAGGACGAAGATGAGATCGAAGTGTGGGGCGACGGTGAACAGACGCGCTCCTATTGTTATATCGACGACTGTGTGGAGGGCATCTACCGTCTGATGCGAAGCGACTACGCCGAGCCGCTGAATCTTGGTCAGGATCGGATGCTCTCGATTAACGAGCTCGTCGACATCATTGCCGGCATCGCCGGCAAGAAGATTTCAAAACGATACGACGTTACCAAGCCGCAAGGCGTTCGCGGACGCAACAGCGACAACACGCGTTTGAACCAGGTGCTGGGTTGGGAACCGTCGATCTCGCTGGAGGACGGTCTCGCGAAAACCTACACCTGGATCGCTTCGGAACTCGAAAAGAAAAATTCTGAGCCGGTCGCAACGGAATACAAGGGTTCGGCTTTGGCCGGCGTCTTGTGATTTTTCGGACCGCGGGCGTCCCGCCCGCAACGAGCGCGAAGCGCGAGAAGATTTAAATGGGGCCTGCGCTCCAGCCGGAAATAAAAAGAGCGGGCGGGACGCCCGCGCTCCCAGTGCGCGAAGCGCGAGAAGATTTATATGGGGCCTGCGCTTCAGGCCGAAACTAAAAAGAGCGGGCGGGACGCCCGCGCTCCCAGTAAGTTAGCTCCCTGTTAGGAGTCTCCTCATGAAAACCTATTTTGCCCTGTTCACAATTGCAACTTGCTCAGCCCTGGTGAGCACGCCAATCCTGCGGCGTATCTGTCAGCGCTTCCAGTTGCTGGATGTGCCCGCAGACAACCGGCGCGTACACACCAGTGCGATTCCGCGCCTCGGCGGCATCGCCATTTACCTATCGCTGATGGTGGCGCTCGCGAGCCTGCTCTTCGTTTCAAATCTGGTGACGGATTCGCTCGCGTACTACCGGCCGGCGCTGTTCAAAGTTCTCGTTCCGTCGACGCTCGTACTCTTGCTCGGAGTTTATGACGACTTGCGAGGCACGAACGCCGCCGTGAAGTTCCTCGGATTGGGACTGATCGCCTCGCTCTTTTACGCGATGGGCGGACGCATCGAGGCGCTTGCCGTACCTTTCGTCGGTATCGTCACGTTCCCGCCTGTGGTGAGCTTTGCATTGACCGTATTTTGGCTGGTCGCGATCTCCAACGCGTTTAATTTGATTGACGGAGTCGATGGATTGGCGACTGGCGCGGCCCTCTTTTCTTCTGTCGTGATTCTGGTGGTTGCGCTCTCGGGCGGTCATGCAGTGATGACTGTAATGGCGATTGTGATCTGTGGGGCGCTCGCCGGGTTTCTGCGCTACAACTTCAATCCCGCTTCGATATTCCTCGGCGATTCGGGCGCACTGTTTGTCGGTTTTCTGTTGGCCTCACTTTCATTGTTAGGCGCGCAGAAGGCGACCACGGCGATTGCGGTGATAACTCCAATCCTCGCTTTTGGCCTGCCGGTGGTAGACACGACAGTCACCATGGCGCGGCGCCTGATTGGGCGGCGCCCGATATTTCAGGGAGATGGCGAGCACATTCATCACATGCTGCTGGCGCGCGGTTGGTCGCAGCGTCGTGTGGTGCTGATTCTTTATTCTGTGTGTGCCGTGTTCGGCTTATTCGCCGCGATCTCCACGAAGACATCTTCACCGACAACCGGCTTCGTTTTGTTTGTTATCTCTGCGGCCGTAATTTTCGCGGTCGGCCACCTGCGTTATCACGAGGTTGACGAGCTGCGCGCTGGTGTCAGGCGAACAGTCGGAAACCGGCGCGAGCGCGTGGCCAACAATGTTCGTGTGCGCCGTGCGGGGCTGGCGCTGTCAAAGGCCACTACGCTGGCACAGGTGTTCGCGGCGTTGCAGGAGATGTTTGAGTTTGAACAGTTTGCCTATGCGAAGCTTCAGCTTGGCCAACCGGGACGGCCGCGCGCTAATCAAGCGGCGCTCGAACAGGACAACGGGCAACACGATCTCGAGTTGCATAACGGCAGAATAGTTTGGTCGTGGCAGCGCGACGGCGTAGTCGCAGATGAGGTTGTTGGTTCCAGTGACTACTGGTGTTTCCGTTTGCCGCTTTCAATCGCGGGAGCGGATTGGGGTTGGATGAACCTCTATCGGCCGCTCACGGGCCCGCCGCTGTTGCTGGATATGAATTACTTTTCTGAC
>JBKPNP010000517.1:0-6635 GCA_046732775.1 Acidobacteriota bacterium | reverse complement strand
GGTCCTTCCCATTCGGGAAGCAAAGGGTTGGGTGGTGTAGACGGTTGACCGTCAGCAGTACGCAGCGTGTTGGCGTCAGCAGAAGGAGTCATAGTTACGTTGTAAGCGAGCAGCAGCGCGGCAAAGATCGTGGCCGCTAGCAGCACACGGCCGCTGTTTGTTAGATGGGGCATTAAAACCGTCTCCCTGAAATTAATGAAGTGGATTCTGACTGCGCAAAACGCGTCGAAATGATCGAGCTCGGAACGGGGTAGTATATTGCAGCGGTCAGGAGTCAGCAATCAGCGTGCGCTGAATTCGTAGCGCAAACTGTTAGTTTGCGCTGGTGGATGACACTCAACGGAGGACGCAAACTAACAGTTTGCGTTACAAAAAAAGCGGGCAGTGAGTCTCGCCACTCACTGCCCGCGTTCCCCAAACGATCTGCCTACTAAGTTCTACCCTGCTTGTTCTCTGTCGCCCTGCTTGCTCTACCGCCCTGCTTGTCCCCGTTGGTTCTGCCCACTGCTCACTGCCCACTGCCTCACCGACTATTTGCGTAATAAAAGCTTCCCTGCATTTCCCAGCTACCGGTGTTGAATCGTCGATGCGCGCCACAGCTCAGACAGGTTCGGTAGCTTCGTCCCTGGTGCGAAAACGGGCGGCTCATTTCCCGATGCCAACATCCGAACACGCGAGCCACCCAGCTTCCGCTCCCGCCCCCCGACGGAATACTATTCAAAACGTTAATATTATTGCTCAAAATTGACTGCTGCGTTTGCATCGTCCCGACCTCTCCAAAATTCTCAATCATTGCCTTCACCTGATAACGCGTAGCCAATTAGCAAAAAGGGTCAGGCAAGCAAAAAAAATTTTTTCGAGGCGGAGGAGCCACAGCTGCGGATAGGGAAATTACTCTGGGTTCTGCATATCGTGCGGAACCGCGAGCGGTAGCGAGCGGATGCCGGCGCCAAGCCGCGAGTAATAGTCTTCCGTATGCCTAGTTGAATTGCACCATCCCGTCGCTACCGCTCCGGGTTCTGCACGCGATAATCTTCGGCTCCGGTAACGACGCGAATTCGAGTCTGCCTTATACTAAGTCGCGTAAACCATTTTGACGCGGAAAGAGTGGAAAACACTTGAGTTTGGACCCGACCGACAACGTCACACAATTGCTCATTGAGGTCTCAAAAGGAGATCGAGACGCGGTTGATCTTTTATTACCCGTAATCTACGATGAACTGCGCAAACTTGCAGCGAATTATCTGCGTCGCGAACGCATCGATCACACGTTGCAGCCGACTGCCCTGGTGCACGAAGCTTACCTTCGATTGGTCGATCAGACGCGGGTAAACTGGCAGAACCGGGCCCATTTTTTTGGGGTCGCGGCACAAATTATGCGCCGCCTGCTCGTCGACCACGCTCGTAAGCACAATGCTGAAAAGCGCGGTCAGGATTTTCAAAAGCTCTCCCTGGATGAAAATATCGATCGCGCAGTTGAACGCAGCTCCGAATTAATAGCGCTCGACGATGCGCTGAAAGCTCTCGCCATACTCGACGAACAAAAAGCGCGTATGGTCGAGTTGCGGTACTTTGGCGGACTTTCAATTGAAGAGACGGCGGATGTGATGGGCGTGGCGCCGACGACCGTAAAGCGGCAATGGCGGTTCGTCAAAGCGTGGCTGTACGGTGAAATGCAAAAGAAGTAGCAGGCACGGTCTGCGATTAACCTCTGATTTTTTCTCGTAAAATACCCGGACACCCACAAACGTCTGTCCCACCGGCAGACAGTTATGTCTGACCGGGTTTGTTCCTATGACCCCCGAACGCTGGCAACAAGTTGAGGCCATCTTCCAGGCGGCGCTGGATCTCGTACCTGAAGAGCGTAACCGCTACCTCGCGGAAGTCTGCGCTCACGACATTTCCCTCAAGTCAGATGTTGAAAACTTGTTGTCGCAACACGAAAGCGCCGGGAACCTGCTGGAGGATCCACCCTACGGCGAAACCGAGCTCAACGCGTTAAGTTCGTTTCCACAGTTCACCATACCGGAGGACGCCGATCCGATGCTCGGACGCCGGCTCGGCGCCTATCGCATCGAACGCGAAATCGGACGTGGCGGCATGGGCGCTGTTTACGAAGCCATCCGGGTGGATAACGAGTTCAATCGCCGGGTCGCCATCAAACTCGTCAAGCGCGGCATGGACACGGACTTCATCCTGCGTCGCTTCCGCACCGAGCGCCAAATCCTCGCGGCACTCGATCACCCGCACATCGCACGCCTGCTGGACGGCGGCACAACTGAAGACGGACTGCCCTATTTCGTCATGGAGTTTATCGAGGGGCAGCCGCTCTATAACTATTGCGACACGCATCAACTGACAATTGCGGAACGCCTCAAACTGTTCATGTCAATCTGCGATGCCCTGCATTACGCCCATCAGAAGCAGGTCGTGCATCGCGACATCAAGCCTTCGAACGTGCTCGTAACTTCCGAAGGCGTTCCCAAACTGCTCGACTTCGGTATTGCCAAACTGCTTGACCCCGGGCTGGTCGGCGACATCACTCACGATCCCACTGCGACCGCGATGCGGCTGATGACGCCCGAATATGCGTCTCCGGAACAGGTACAGGGAGGCGCCACGTCGCCGACGACTGACGTTTATTCCCTCGGCGTCCTGCTCTACGAGTTGCTCACCGGTCATCGCCCGTATCGACTGAGCAATCGGGCTCCGCACGAGATGGCGCGGGTCATTTGCGAAGAAGCACCGGCGCCACCCAGTTTCATCATTACGCGTCCAGAAGATTTGCTGCCGAAGTTCGTGACAGCGGACGACGACACCACCACGCTCAACCAGCTTTACATGACGCGCAACGCAACGATGGAATCACTGCGTCGCGATCTTTCCGGAGCGCTCGACAGCATTGTGATGCGCGCGCTGCGGAAAGAACCGGAGTGGCGTTATCAAACCGCCGAACAGCTTCGCGAAGATATCGGTCGTTACCTGACTGGCGCACCGATTTCAATTCTCCCGGATTCGCCATTCAGCCGGCCAAGACGGAAGCCGCAGCCCGTTTCAACGGATAACTCGCTGGCCGTCCTGCCGTTGAAGCTGATGGACGTGCAGAACGGTTCGGACACCGGACCAAATTATCTCGGCACCGGGTTGGCGGATGCGCTTATCACGCGGCTGAGCGCGGTGCGGCGTTTTGCAGTGCGACCCACGAACAGCGTCCTGCGCTACGGCAGCGATTCCGATCCAATCGTGGCGGGTCGCGAGCTCGGCGTTGTTTTTGTGCTGGATGGTCGGGTGAGACGCGTAGAGGATCGCATCCGGGTGACGATCCAACTACTGAGCGTTATCGACGGAACGTCGCAGTGGGCCGGACAGTTTGACGAGAAGTTTACCGACGTTCTGAGTCTGGAAGATACGATCTCTGCAAACGTTGCTGAAGCGATTATCCCGCACCTCACCGGCGACGAACGGGTGCGCCTGGCAAAACGGGGGACGAACAACGCCCAGGCCCACGAAGCATATCTGCGCGGCCGCTTCTACTGGAACACGTTTACTGAAGACGGTTTTGCGCGCGCGATTGTTTGCTATCACCAGGCGATCGCCCTCGATCCAAACTACGCCCTCGCGTACGCCGGCATCGCCGCTTATTACAACTGGCTGGGAAGCTTCACTGTCCTGCCTTTTGCGGAGTGTTCAGCCGCGGCATATGAAGCGGCCTCGAAAGCAGTGGCTTTGGATCCCGCCCTGGCTGAGGGCTACGCGTCCGTCGGTCAGGCAATTCTCTGTCGCGATTTCGCATGGGCGAGCGCCGAGCTGCAATTGCTTCATGCCATCGATCTCAATCCCAATTACTCGGCGGCGCGCATTTACTATTCGCTTCAGCTCGCAATGGAGGGTCGCTTCACCGAGTCGGTTTACGAAGCGCAGCTCGCCCGCGATCTCGACCCGCTCGCGATCATTTCGCGCTTCACTTACGTCTGGTGTCTTTATCACGCGCGTCGTTTTGACGAAGCCTGGGTGGCCTGCCAGGAAACATTAAACACGGAACCGAATAACCTGATGATGCTTTACGCATCGAGTTTCCTCCTAAGCCGCATGGGTCGCCACGAGGAAGCGATTGCTAACGCGCAAAAGTGCGTCGACTTGATGGGCAAGGCGTCGAACACCTTAGGCCGACTCGGCGCCGCGAATGCGGAAGCGGGAAATGTGGCGGCGGCAGAAGCGATGCTCGCGGAGATGAAGTCCTTTGCGGCCCGTCGGCACATTTCTCCGTATCACCTGGCACTCGTGAATTGCGGTCTCGGGCGGGTCGAAGAGGCGCTCGATCTTTTGGAACGCGCGTACGAAATACGCGACGCGAAGTTGTTGTGGACGGCGGTGGATCCGGAGCTCGACCTGCTGCACGGGCATCCACGCTTCAACGACTTACTGCGCCGGCTCAATCACCGGCTCGGCGCGCTGCCCACGCTTCCCGCGCAGTCGTTGAGCGGCGAAGAATCTATTGCGGTGCTGCCGTTCCGCATCATGAGCTCTCCCATTGAAAACACTGGCGACGAATACCTGGGTGTGGGACTAACGGATGCGCTGATCACGCGCCTCAGTAACGTTCAACGGCTCATCGTCAGGCCCACCAGCAGCGTCCTGCGCTATCGCGGACAAGGCATCGATCCCTTAATAGCCGGCCGTGATTTGAGCGTTAACTACATCGTCGAGGGCACCCTGCAACGAGAGGGCAACCGTCTGCAAGTGACGGCGCAGTTAATAAACGTGAGCGCTGGTGAGGTGCGTTGGTCACAACAATTCGACGAAGAGTCGACTGACGTTTTACACATCGAGGATTCGATTTCCGAGCAGGTCGCTTCCGCGCTGCTGCCGCAATTGACGGGCGACGAGCAACGGCAACTCGCGAAACGCGGCACTCAAAGCGTGCAGGCGTTTGAGTCGTACCTGCGCGGCCGTTTCTACTGGAACAGTTACACGGAGTCAGGCCTCGCGAAGGCGCTCGAGTGTTACAACCACGCCATCGAACTCGATCCAAATTACGCGCTGGCGTACACCGGCATAGCTGATTACTACAATTGGCTTGGGGTGTTTGGCATCCGCCCGTTCGCCGAAACTTCCGCCGCGGCCAAGGAAGCGGCGACGAAAGCGGTTGAGCTCGACGCAACGTCTGCCGAAGCTTACAGCGCACTCGGATTTGCCACGGTCTGCCACGATTTCGATTGGTCAGTGGCTGAGGGCCAGCACCGTTTGGCGATTAGTCTGAATCCAAATTACGCCACCGGTCATAACTGGTACGGGTTTCACGTGCTGATGGTCGGGCGTTTCGACGAAGCGATTCGCGAAATGTTGCGCGCGCGTGAGCTGGATCCGCTCTCGCCGAGCATCGTGCAAAGCCTCGGTTGGGCGTATCACCAGGCGCGACGGTTCGACCAGGCGATCGCGACGTACGAAATCATGGTGAACATGGCGCCGGACATGGCCTATGGACTTGCGACCTACTCGTGGACACTGAGAAACATCGGCAAAGGTGCGCAGGCTGTGGACCTGGCCGAAAAAGCCTTAAGACTTTCCAGCGGCGGGCAGTTTTATGTCGCCGTAGTTGGCGCTGCTTACGCGTCGGCCGGGCGCGCCACGGACGCGCGCGCAGCATTGCAACGGCTTGATGAGATGGCGGCAACCGATTACGTTTCGCCGTATCACCGTGCGTTGATTCATTTGTATTTAGGTGAACGTGAGCGAGCCCTGAATCTCCTGCAGGAAGCCTCCGAAACAAAAGATGCCTGGCTCGCGTGGCTGGCAGTCGAGCCGGAATGGGACCGCCTGCGCGCCGAACCAAGGTTTTCAGAGATACTCACGAAAACGAATAACCCTGCAGGCGCCGGCGTGGCACAGCGTTCACGGATTGCCAGCCGAAACGAAGCGTTACGCGCCGAACGAACTGCGATCACGTCGCCCGTTCCCAGCCCCGCACCGCAAGCGTTGGACAGTGCTAACGAAGAAGCGCGACAGCTTTACACCGCGGGCCGTTACTACGCGACGCGGCGCACCGCTGAAGGCATGCGTCAGGGCATCGAACGATTGAAGCGCGCCGTGGAGTTGGATCCCGGATTTGCGCTCGCCCATGCCGAACTCGCCGACTGCTACGCTTTGCTCAACTGGTATGTTGAGCCGCCGCCGCCAGGCGCGTGGGAGCTGGCGAAGGAATCTGCGCTGCGGGCAGTGGCAGCGGATCCCGATCTAGCTGAAGCACATTCTTCGCTTGGTTTCGTAAGACTTCATCACGATCGCGACTGGGTGAATGCTGAACAGGAGTTGCGCCAGGCCATTCTGCTGAAACCGGGAATACAGGTCGCGCATCGCTGGTACGCGTTCAGTCTCTCGGCAATGGGCCGGCATGAGGAAGCCTTTGCTGAGATGGAACGCGCGCGTCAGATTTCACCACAATCACCGGTGCTCGCTACCGCGGTTGCGAATGTTCTGTTTCTTGCCGGCCGGTATGACGATGCGATCAAGCAGAGTTTGAAAGCGCTGGAGTTGGATTCCGGTGCGGTGTCTGCGCACACGGTTCTGCGTTGGGCTTACGAGAAAAAGGGCATGCACAACGAAGCGCTGGCTGCCTTCGAACAGGAACGCGTTTT
>JBKPNP010000516.1:0-4314 GCA_046732775.1 Acidobacteriota bacterium | reverse complement strand
GTGGTCGAGAAGCCGGGCATCATGGGACGATTGTAAGGATCGGTGCCGCCGCTGGTGTCGTTGTGCAAATACTGTTCAGTGCCGTAGTAGATGCAGGGAACGCCGCGCGCGGTTAAGACAAACGACATCGCTTCGTGCAGCCGGTTGTTATTGTTGTTAACAGAAAGAAAACGCGCCATGTCGTGGTTGTCGATGAAGGTGACGAGGTCTTCTTTCCAGGTGAAGTTAGTCGCCTCCTGATTTATCACGGTATCAATTTCAGAAAAATTGGCGTTCGAAGCGAAGACGCTGCGGATCGCGGTGTTGAGCGGGAAGTCGAGCATCGACATGCCGCTCTTGTTCGCGAACTTGTAAGAATCGTGATAGAGCGGATCTGAAGTGTTTCCCTGATACCACTCACCAAAGATAAAACTGTCGCCATAGGTGTAGATGGAATTGGCGAAGCTGTATTCCCAGCCCCAGGTTACGTGTTTGATTGCATCGATGCGGAAGCCATCCACGCCATGCTGTTGGAAGAGCTGCGCCGCAGCCTTCATGTAGGCGTCGATGGTGGCGTGTTCCTGGTTGAGATCGGCCAGGTCGAAGAGAGTGAAATACTCAACCTGATAGCGATCGTCCCAGCCGCCGCCAGAGATGTTTGCGTTGTGATGGAAATAGCCGTTGGTGTCCACAGTGTAATTACCGAGGAACGTGCCATTGTCGTAGAGCGAGCCAAACTCGCCGGCGTTGTCCTGGGTGGAATGATTAGGTGCAAAGTCGATCACGACTTTTATTCCGGCGGCGTGAGCAGCGCTGACCATTGCGTCGAAGTCGGTCCAGGTGTTGCTGCTGTTTCCGAAATGTTCTTCGATGCGTTTGAAGTCGCGGCCCTGGTAACCGTGATAGGAAGCGGTGGGATTGCCGCTGCCGTCCGGAATGTTGGTGTTCAGATTATCCACCGGTGGCGAGATCCAAATTGCCGTGACCCCCATGCCCGCCAGGTAAGACATCTTCTGCTGAATACCCTGAAGGTCGCCGCCCCAGTACATGCGCCAGTTTGTTTTGGTGGAGTCGTACAAGCCGGCGCTCTGTGAGGGGTTGTTGTTGCCGGTGCTGCCGTCAAAGAAGCGATCGGTAATTATTTGGTAGATCACTTCGCGCTTGAAGTCCGCCGCTGAGGCGGCGCTCAGAGGATTGAGAAGGATTGAAAAGAGAAACAGGAATGACGCGAGCTTGCAGGAGAGTGTTCGCATGAGTGAACTCCATTCTAAACGCAGGGCTGGTCAGGGAGCTGAGGGAGGGAATCATACAACTAATCGTGTGAGAGCGAATACGATAATCCGCAGCTTACGCCGATTACACAGACTGTTCGGCGACAGCAGGGTTGAAGCAATGGACCCTAAATCAACTCCGCTGTTTCGCACCTGACTTGCTTTAAGTTTTGTGTAATCTGCGGATGTCCTCTTCCGGCTACTTCAAATACTTGTCCATCCAGTCGAGCACCGTGTGATACCAGAGGTGCGAATTCTGTGGCTTGAGCACCCAGTGGCCTTCGTCTGGAAACATCAATAACTTCGAATCGATTCCCATGCGCTGCACCGCGGTGAACAACTGCAGCCCCTCACCGAACGGTACGCGGTAGTCCAGTTCGCTGTGAATGATCAAAATCGGCGTCTTGAAGTTCTTGACAAACTTATTTGGTGACCAGCGCGCGTACATCATCGGGTTAGTCCAGGGCGTGCCCTTGAATTCCCAGTCAGTGAACCAGAGCTCTTCGGTCGCGCCATACATGCTTTCAAGGTTGTAAACGCCGTCATGTGAAACGAGCACTTTGAAATTGAAACGCGGATCGTTGTTGTGGCCTTCGATCCAATTAATCATGTAGCCGCCGTAGCTCGCACCCGCAGCGCCGATACGATTCCGATCGATAAACGTATTGCGTCTCAGGACATCGGCGACGCCGTTCATGATGTCGACGTAAGCTTTGCCGCCCCAGTCACCGCTAATTTCGTTGACGAACTGCTGGCCATAGCTGATGGAACCCCGGGGGTTAGGCATGAAGACAACGTAGCCGTGGTTTGCCCACACCTGCGGATTCCAGCGATAGCCCCAACTGTCGTAAAAGGCGCTTTGCGGTCCGCCGTGAATAATCACCGCCAGCGGATACTTCTTGCTCGCGTCAAAATCGGCGGGTTTGATAACGAAGCCGTGAATCTTTTTACCGACCGCTCCGGTCCACTCCACCTCTTCGGCGTTGCGCAAATTGTATTGGGCCATGGCGGCACGGTTCGCGGAGGTCAACGCCGTTGTCGTGCCTTCGTTGATGTTCGCGCGATAGATTTCAGCAGGCATCGCGATTGAACTGTTGGCGAAGATCAGCGATTTGCCGTCGGGAGTTATCTGTAATCCTGACGCCGAAACGTTTGGCACCATCTTTTGCGGTTCGGCGCCGCCGAGCGGAACTCGGAAGATTGGTAGGCGACCACGTTCTCCGGCGATGAAATAGAGGTAGTTTCCGTCCGGTGAAACGACCGCTTCCTCAATCTGCAAATCAAACTTCTTAGCAACTTCAACGCTCGCGCCGGTGGCCCGGTTGTAACTCATCAAGCGCCAGCGATCAGCTTCGAATCCAGCCGTCGCCTGTGAGCGATAAATGATGTACCTGCCGTCGCGAGTGTAGATTGGGCCAACGTCATAGCCGCGATTACGGCTGGTGATATTTTTGCCTGGTCCGCCTGATAACGGCACGGTGTAGATATCGCTGTTGGTGGAAATGGCTTCGACTTTGTCAGGATTGCGCACGAAGGCTAGTTCGGTGCTGTCGGGCGAGAAAGCGTAATCGACGCCACTCGCGGCAGCGTACGGCGGTGAATCAAAATCGCCGGGAGTCAGGTCGCGCGCCGCGCCGCCCTTGCTTGAAACAACGAAGACGTGCGTCCGTTTTACATCGCGCCACTCGTCCCAGTGGCGAAAGAGCAGTCGCGTAGTTATATGCGCCTTAACCTTGCTGTTTTCGGCAGCTTCATCTTTGCGCTTGTTGCAGTCGTCGTTATTACAGTCCGCGTAAACATCGGAGGTGAAGGCCAGCCATTTTCCGTCAGGCGACCAAACCGGTGCGGCGGCGCTGGTCGAGATTTTTGTGATCTGGTCTTTGTGGTCACCGTCGTCTTCCATCTCCCAAATCTGACCGCCAGTGACGAACGCGATCTTCTTGCTATCCGGCGACCAACGCGGCGCGGTTGAAGAACTGGCGCCGTTGGTGAGCTGCTTCATGCCGCTTCCGTCGATTGCCATCACATAGATTTGGGTGACGACTTTATTCGCGTCCCAGTTGACGTCGCCGATTGTGAAAGCTACATGCCGGCCGTCCGGCGACACTTGCGGATCGCCCACGCGACGAACTTTCAATAGCTCCTCGACGGTGAATTGGCGAGATTGTGCGGTGGCGATCGCTGACAGCGATGCGATCAGGATGACGCACGCAAAGATCGGGATGACGAAACGCTTCATAAACGTCCTCTCGTTGTGTTGGCCGAATGTAGGGAAAGCGAAAGTATTATTGCACTAAACAAAATCACGCGCACGCGCCTGGATGTCCGACAAGCTTCAGCTTGTGGTAGTTGCGTTACAATCAAAGTTGGCGACAAACTAAAGTTTGTCGGACACCGTCACCAAATGATCCGCAAAATTATCGTTGCGATTCTCAGGTTTGCCATGCGCGTCTATTTTCGGCGCGTTGAGGTTGTCGGCATGGAAAAAGTGCCGCGCGATAGTCCCGTCATCTTCGTACTCAATCATCCAAATGCGCTCGTCGATCCCGCATTTTTGCTGTACCTGGCGCCGCGTCGAGTTTCCTTTCTCGCAAAGTCACCGCTGTTCCGCACGCCTGTACTCGGCTATTTCGTTCGGGCCATGGAGTGCATTCCGGTTTACCGGCAGCAGGATGAAGGCGAAGACGTTTCGCGTAATCGCGAGACCTTCGCGGCCGCGCGCAGCTTGCTGGCGAGAGGCGGCACGATCGGCATTTGCCCTGAAGGCGTTTCACATGACGAGCCGCGCCTGAGACCAATCAAAACCGGTGCCGCGCGAATCGCGCTCGGCGCCGTTTCCACTGGGGAAGTGTCGAGCCTGCAAATTGTTCCGGCCGGTCTCTACTACACTTCCAAAACGAAGTTTCGCAGCGCTGTGCTGCTCTATTTCGGCAACCCGATCGATGTGGTGCCTGTCGAAATGGAACAGGACGCCGATCCGCCACGCGCCGCGGTCAAGGAACTTTCAAATCGTATCGAATGTGCTTTGCGTGAAGTGATGCTCGATGCCGAGCATGAAGAGGCA
>JBKPNP010000515.1:0-1757 GCA_046732775.1 Acidobacteriota bacterium | reverse complement strand
TAAAGAATTACCGCCGGTCGTTGGAACTAGATCCAGCCAACGCGAACGCCGTTCGCCAGCTCCAGAAACTCGAAACAAACCCGTAGTGTCCGATGTCCGACAAGCTTCAGCTTGTCGTCCCCGCACGACAAACTAAAGTTTGTCGGACAGAACCGTGGTTGATGATCAGCGCGTCGGATACGTGCCAAGAATTCTGTGCGCATCTCCGATGCCCCCAAGTGTCCGACAAGCGTCAGCTTGTCGCCCAAAACGACAAACTAAAGTTTGTCGGACAGTAAGCGTCCGCTTGACGCTTCCAAACTATCCAGCCTAAGGTGAAGCACCCCCCAACAACATTCGGAAGGTTGAGAGCACCAATGGGATCGCGAACCATCGTCGTTGGAGACATTCATGGCTGCTACGACGAACTTGAAGACATGTTGGACTGTGTCGGCTTCAACCACGACGATCGACTCATCTCAGTCGGCGATCTAATTACGAAGGGTCCGAAGAACAGGGAAGTGCTCGAGCGGTTCATGAAGGAGCCAAACTTTTCTGCGGTGATTGGCAACCACGATCTGGCTTTGCGACGCCGTTGGAATGGCGAGAAGTTCAAGTTGAAGGACTCTCAAAAACCGACCAACAAAGAGCTGAAAAAAGAGAAGGAACGCTATCTGCCGTTTCTTAACAACCTGCCGTTCATTATTGAGTTGGAGAATCATCTGGTGGTTCACGCAGGCATACGGCCAGGACTCGCGTTGCATTCGCAAACGACGGAAGACTTAACGGAGCTGCGAAGTCTCGGTCCTAAGCTCGCGGCTCGCGACGGTCAGCCGTGGTACGACGAATACGACGGCGAAAAGGTCGTCTTGTTTGGACACTGGCCGTCGCCGGAACCGCGTCGCGGCAAGAAGGCGATCGGCCTCGACACGGGTTGTGTTTACGGTAATAAACTGACGGCGTATATCCTCGAAACCGAGGAATTCAAAACCGTGCCGGCGCGCCGAAAATATGACGGCTCGTGAGTGAGACCTTTCGCGCGTTGAATGCGCGTTAGTAGTTAATAGACAATTCGCACCGATCCTAATCCTGGAGCGCCAAAGCTGGATGGACGATTCAACGCAAACCTCAGGCGAAGCGGCCGCCAACATTGACGAAACCCGTCCCAGCGGCGCCGCCACAACCCACCCGTCGAAACGCGAAAGAGACGAGCACTTCCTCGCCTGGTCAGTCTTCAACCGCGATCTCAGCCAGATCGAATTCTACAAGCGTGTGCTCGAAGAGGCTGCGGACGAATCGGTGCCGCCCCTCGAGCGATTGAAATTCCTGGCAGTCTTCGTTAGTAATCTCGACGAGTTCTTCATGGTCAGAGTTTCCGGCCTCAAGGAGATGCTCGAGATTAAAGACATCCAGCCCATGCCCGGCGAACTGGAACCCGCAAAGCAGCTGGAAGTGATTCGTAAACGAGTGCTGCCGCTGGTCGAGGAGCAGGTGCGCTGCCTTCACGAACAGGTCTTGCCGGCGCTGGCGGCTAACAGCGTCGAGATTGTTCGTTACAGTTCGTTGACCTCACGCGAAAAGAAGGCGCTCAACCAGTATTTCATGAAGAATATCTTCCGCGTGTTGACACCACTCGCGGTCGATCCCGCACATCCGTTTCCCTTTATCGCAAACTTGAGTTTGAACATTGGGCTGACGGTTGAAGTTGATTCGGATCCGAGTGAGCCGGTGACGATGGGGAGTTTGCCGCGGTTTGTGCGAATCAAAGTGCCGCCCGT
>JBKPNP010000514.1:0-2020 GCA_046732775.1 Acidobacteriota bacterium | reverse complement strand
GTCCATCAGCCGCCGTCGAGATGCGAACGGACAACTAGCGCAAGGACTTGGCTGGTTTAGCCTCGGACTCGGTCTGGCGGAATTTCTGGCGCCACGCGGCGTCGCAAAAATTGCGGGTCTGGACACAAAACATACAGGGTTAATTCGAATGTTTGGTCTGCGCGAAATGGCGAGCGGCGTTGGCATCTTTATGCAACGCAAACCCGTGGAGGCGCTTTGGTCACGAGTTGCCGGAGACGCGCTGGATCTTGCTTGTCTGGGCGCAGCGTTCGCTTCGCCATCGTCTAAGAAAGGCCGGCTCGCTTTTGCGACCGCGTCCGTTTTGGGAGTAACCGTTGCTGACGTTTTGTGCGCGAAACAGCATGACTCCGACCACACGCTCAGTGACAAAGCCGGGGTGTTACATTAGCAAGCGACCTAGGCTGCGCAGGGCTTTAACACCGAAGGTGTTGGCAAACTGTAGCCCAGGGTTTCCTACCCTGGGTAAACGGCCACCAACGGACGCCTAACTCTGAAGGAGTTTCCGCGCGTCCTTAACTCCTTCAGAGTTATAAGAGGATGCGGGTGGTTCTCCCAGGGTAGGAAACCCTGGGCTGAAATTAGCGAACTCCTTCGGAGTTAATTCCAGCCCTTAACCAACGTGCCTCAGGAATTCAGGATCGCCTTAGAGGGAGACGGCAGTCCGGATCATATTGATGTGAACGCAGCTGACTCAGAACAGTTCGCGGTGAATGCGCGCGATACTCTCCGCGTCCACCTTCGGCCGGCGATCGTATGTCAGCAGGCCGTTGATTTCCTGTTCGATGTCCGTCAGCTGCGTGTAGCAGAACCCGGCGAGAAATTTCAAACTGGACACGCCGCGCATCAGGTCGTGATACCGCTCCAACAGTTCTTCGGGTTTTTGGAACGACCCGTAAAACTGGTAAAGCATGTCGCGCTGCTCTTCGGGGATGTCCGCTGGAATCGTCAGAAAGCCCCCGATTTCAGAAAGCACAATTGGCTGACCGCGATATTTTGAGCCACGTGCAAACAACGGCTTATCACTCAGCCACACATTTGCAGGCAGGTTACCGCCGGCAATCGCGTCTGCGTAACGCGCCTCGAGCTTTTCCCCGGTGGGTGTGTAATCGTGAATCGCGCAGACGTCTGTAATGTCCGTGTGCTCCCAACCGTCGTTGTCCACGATAGGGCGGCTACCGTCCAAACGTCTGGTCACCCGCACCATGCGTTCGATGAATCCATACTGCCCGGCGTGCTGCTGTCCTAACTCGGGGAAGCCCATGCTCTCGTTAACCGGCACCCAGGAAATAATGCACGGGTGGTTGTAATCGCGTTGCACCGCGGTGCGCCACTCGGTCGAGAGCGCGTCCTCGGCTTCCGGCGACCACTCGCGAGCGTTTGGCATTTCCTCCCACACCATCAGTCCCAGACGATCGCACCAGTAAAGCCAGCGCGGATCCTCGATCTTCTGGTGCTTGCGCACTCCGTTGAACCCGAACATTTTGATCCAACCGATATCGGTCTGAAACGCTTCGTCAGACGGCGCGGTCAAATAACCATCCGGCCAGTAACCCTGATCGAGCACCATTTTCAAAAAAGTTGGTTGACCGTTGATGAGGAACCGGCCGTCGAGCAAACGAATGCCGCGCAAACCAACGTAAGATTTCACTTCATCCAACAATTGGTCGCGGTCAGACAAACGAACGTGCAGATCGTAAAGATGGGGCGATTCGGGTGACCAGAGCTTCGCGTAAGGAATCGTCAGGATCAGCCGGCCGGTCGCGACCGCGGTGAAGTCTTCAGAGTAAGCGACGCGTTTTCCCTGCTCCGATATTTCAACTTCTATGCGCCAGCCAGCCGACGGCGCGTGGAGGAAGACCGTGACCTCCACCAGGTTTCGTTGCGCGTGCGTCAGGATTCTTAACTCTTCGATACGAATCGATGGAACGGGCTCCAGCCAAACCGTTTGCCAGATTCCCGTCGTGCAGTAGTAATCAATCGCCTGCGGCAAGCCGGTGTG
>JBKPNP010000513.1:0-1855 GCA_046732775.1 Acidobacteriota bacterium | reverse complement strand
GACAGCAGCATGCGCGACATCATGTTCGAGATTGGCAAACGCGCGCCCGCCGGTGCGGTGGTAGCCAGTGAAAGTCCGACACTGGCGACTTATTACGCGCAACGCGCCGGGCGGTCCGATTTAGTGTGCGTGCTGCTTTCCGATCCGGTAGCCTTGCAGAAATTGCGCGAAGGCGATTATTTGATTGATGCGCGCGGTCGACGTTACTTCAGCAACCAGCAGATGTTGAATACGCTGGCACGGACGATCACGCCCGCCTTCAAGGTTTCACTAGGCGACGTGCCATCTGCTTCCGTGTACATCATCGACAGCAATTCGTTGCCGCTGCTGGGAGCGCGGGCGTCCCGCCCGCAATGAGTGCGAACCCGCGTTGGGGCAGTAGCTCGACAGTTATGGAGGGCTACGCCGAGCACAACTATCGTGGGTCGATACTCTCATTGGGAGATGTCTCCCAATAGTTGAGTGGCAACGTAGCCCTCCATGGACTGTCGGGCTACTGCCCCGGCGCAGACGGCGCACTGATTCGGGTCTCGCCTGCGCTCCCAAAAACTTTTCCACCACCCACTGGAGGATTCCACTTGAAAAAGCTACTGCTCATCACGCTTTCAATCACGCTGTTCGCGACTGCGGCAAAGGCGCAGACGAAACAGTTCACGCTCGAGCAAGTGATGAGCGCGCCATTTCCTTCGAACCTCGTGGCCGCTCCCATCGGTGGCGCCGTCGCCTGGGTACAGATCGCGAAGGGCGCACGCAACGTGTGGGTCGCCGCAGCGCCTGATTACAAAGGGCGGCAGCTGACCTCCTATACCGAGGATGATGGCGAGGAGGTAGGAGAACTTGTTTGGACGCAGGACGCGAAGGCAATCATTTACACGCGCGGCGGCGACCTCGATAACTTCGGGGAGAGTCCAAACGCGCGCAGTGCAGTCGACGAACAGAAGCAGTGGCTCTGGATTGTCTCACTCGACGGCAAGCCGCCACGTCAACTCGCGGAAGGACACTCGGCGGTAGTCTCGACGCGCGGCGACGTTGCTTACCTTGCGGGCCGTGGCATTTGGACAACGAGACTGGAGCCCTCGGCGAAACCGGCTGCGTTAGTGAGTGCCAAGGGTCGCAGCAGCTCACTTCACTGGTCGCCTGACGGTTCCCGGCTCGTCTTCGTAAGCAGTCGCGGTGATCACAGTTTCATCGGCGTCTTTGAACTCGGCGCCAAGGCGGTTCGGTACCTGGATGCGAGCGTCGATCGCGACAGCGAACCGGTCTGGTCTCGCGACGGCAAACAGATCGCCTTCATTCGCGTGCCGACGTCGCGCGAAGCGTTTACCTTCGCGCCAAAGCGCGCCGCTGATCCATGGTCGATTCGCGTGGCGGACGTGGCGTCGGGGAGCGGACGTGAGATTTGGAAAGCCGACAAAGACGTGGGCAGCGTCTTTCGGAATATCGTGGCTGAAGAGCAACTCGTGTGGGCTGCGGGAGATCGTATCGTTTTTCCATCCGAGAAAGATGGCTGGACACATCTCTACTCCATTTCCGCGGCCGGTGGTTCAGCAATTCTATTAACGCCCGGCGCTTTCGAAGTGGAACACGTGACCGTGTCCGCCGACGGTCGCGAAGTTATTTACTCGTCAAACCAGGGCGACATTGATCGGCGCAACATTTGGCGCGTGCCCGTTGCCGGCGACAAACCACCGACAGCGATTACGGCAGGCGGCGGTAATGATATCGAATGGTCTCCGGCCGCAACCGCCGACGGAAAGGCGATCGCTTTCCTCCATTCGGACGCGCGGCGTCCGGGACGCGCCGCTATTCAAATCGGAACCAGCACGCGCGATCTCGCGCCGGGTTCGATTCCTGC
>JBKPNP010000512.1:0-4451 GCA_046732775.1 Acidobacteriota bacterium | reverse complement strand
ATTCATCGTCGCTTGCGTGATCGCGGCGCGATTGCGTTACAGCAGTTCACACTCGATTTCGTTCCTCACATGTTGCTGATCGCCATTTCAGTCACCGGTTTGATGTTAACGGCGTCGAGTCTCTGGCTGAGCGGTTACACGTATCACTTCATCGCGCTGACGCATCAGGCCACCGTGATCATGACGCTGTTCTATTTACCGTTTGGCAAGCTTTTCCATGTCGTGCAAAGACCGGCCTCGATTGGCGTTGAGCTTTATCAGGAACGCGCCCGCGAAATGCCGCAAGCGGCGTGTGCGCGTTGTGGGGCCGAGTTTGTTGCGCAACTCTGGCTCGACGATTTGAAAACAGTCGTCGACCAATTAGGTTTTGATTATTCACTGGCAGACGGCAAGACGCTGCAGGATTTCTGTCCGCGCTGCAAGCGAGTGATGCGCGGAATCGCATACCAATCGTTAACGAAGGCCAGGACATTTGGCGGCGGATCGAGGCAGATTGATTCCGAAATGAAATGACTGTCTCACGTCGTAGATTTCTTTTATCTGCGACTGATTGTTTATGAGCAAGGTCGAACATCTGGAGCAAATCATCGAGGCTTTCGGTCCTCATCTTCATGACGCGCCGCATGATGGCTGGCGCGCCGACCGGGTTATCGACAAGGTCGTGCCGACGCATTGTCCCTATTGCGCCGTCCAGTGCGGGATGAACCTGCTCGTCGAAAAAAATCATGTAGTTGGCCTTGAACCGCGTTACGACTTTCCGGTTAACGAAGGCCGGTTGTGTCCAAAAGGAGTAACGGCTTACCTTCAGGTTCACCATCCCGATCGTTTGCTTTATCCGCTTATCAAACGCAATGGCAGGTTCGAACGGGCCTCCTGGAACGAGGCGCTGGATCTCGTCGCCGGCAAATTCAAAGACCTGCAAGCAACGCACGGCAAAGATTCGATCGGCGTCTATTCAGGATCGTCGTTGACCACCGAGAAGACGTACCTGATGGGCAAGTTTGCACGCGCCGGGCTTGGCACGCGTTACGTCGACTATAACGGCCGTCTCTGCATGGTCTCTGCTGCAGCGGGAAACAACAAAGCCTTCGGCATTGATCGCGCGGCGAATCCCTGGAGTGATATTCCGCTGGCTGAAGTTTTGTTGATTGCCGGATCCAACTGCGCCGAAACGTTTCCCGTGCTCAACAAATTCCTGTGGCAACAACGCGACAACGGCGGTCGTTGGATCATTGTTGACCCGCGCGAGACAGCCACTGCCCGCCAGGGCGATCTGCACCTTCAACTAAAGCCAGGTACCGACGTCGCCCTAACGAATGCGATGCTGCATGTCCTCATTCAAGAGAATCTCATCGATCAGGATTTTATCGACGCGCGCACGAACGACTGGGAAGCCTCGCGCCAAGTCGCGCTGCGATATTCGCCGGCTGTCGCGTCCGAGATATGCGGCGTGCCTGTTGAAAAGATTGTTCAGGCGGCGCGGCTTTATGGACGCGCGAAAACTGCCCTGGTCATGCACGCGCGTGGCATCGAGCACCACACAAACGGCGTCAACAATGTCTTGTCATACATCAATTTGGTTCTAGCCACGGGAAAGATCGGCGCGCCCGGCCGTGGCTACGGCACCATCACCGGACAGGGCAATGGCCAGGGCGGCCGAGAGCATGGTCAAAAGGCTGATCAGCTACCGGGTCAGCGGTCGATCATGAATCCGGAACATCGGAAACATGTCTGTCAGGTGTGGGGTCTGCCTGAAGATGAGTTGCCGCAGGCCGGCGTCTCGGTAGTTGAGATGTTTACGAAGATGCGCGAAGGCGAGATTCGCGGTCTGCTCTCGATCTGCAACAACGTAATGGTGAGCCTCCCGGACATCAACGACATTCGCCGCTCGCTCGAAGGTCTCGATTTTTACGTGTGCATTGATTTCTTCATGTCGGAAGGCGCGCGCTATGCGGACGTTGTTTTGCCGGGCTCAGCCTGGAGTGAAGATGAGGGCGTCACCTGCAACAGCGAAGGCCGCGTCGTGAAGATCAACAAAGCGAACGATCCGCCGGGTGAAGCCCGCGTCGACTGGTGGATCATTCAGGAAATCGCAAAACGGATGGGTCGCCAGAAATACTTCAACTTTAGTTCCGCGCGGGCAATCTTCGATGAACTGCGCGTGGCGTCGCGTGGCGGCAACGCCGATTACTATGGCATCACCTGGGAAAAAATCGAGCAGAACAATGGCATCTTCTGGCCATGCCCCACTGAAGATCATCCAGGCACACCGCGTCTGTTCGAAGAGCGCTTCTATCACGCGGACGGCAAAGCGAAGTTTCATCCGATTGAATACAACCCGCCCAACGAAGTCCCCGATGAAGAGTTTCCTTTGATCCTTACGAGTGGCCGCGTCGTCTATCAATATCTGTCAGGGAATCAAACGCGGCGCATCGGTTTTCTGGTCGAGCAATGCCCCGAGCCCTACGTTGAGGTACATCCCGAGACGGCCATGAAACTGCAGATCAACGACGGCGAGCGCGTGAAAGTAGTTTCGAGACGCGGCGAAGGGATTTTTCCAGTTCTGGTCGTGCGAACCATTCGCGCCGATACGATCTTCATTCCGTATCACTGGGGTGAAGAATTGTCAGTCAACCAGTTGACTAATCCGGCGCTGGATCCCACGTCGAAGATTCCTGAATTCAAAGCGTGCGCCGCACGAATTGAAAAGATCCATTCGCGTCAGTTGCCGATTCTCGGCAGGCGGAAGGGCGCATCGCTCAGTGAGACAAGATAGGGACGAGTAATCTTATGGAAGAGACAATGTTCATCGATCCGCAACGATGCATCGGCTGTCGTGCCTGCGTCGCCGCCTGTCGTGAGTGTGCCACGCATAAAGGGTATTCGATGATCTTCGTCGACTACATCGATCGCGCGGAGACGACAGCGACAATGCCCACCGTGTGCATGCACTGCAATGAACCGACTTGTGCGCTGGTTTGCCCGGCCGACGCAATCAAAGTTTCAGATGACGGCGTGGTGATGTCAGCTTTGAAACCACGTTGCCTGGACTGTCGCAACTGCGTTAACGCGTGCCCGTTCGGAGTGCCAAAGTACAACACGCAAATGCATCTTCAGATGAAGTGCGACATGTGTTACGACCGCTCTTCGGAAGGCTTGAAGCCGATGTGCGCGAGCGTCTGTCCGACTGGCGCCATATCATTCGGCAAGTATGAACAGATTGTTCCGCTACGTCGCACTAAGCCCGTCAACGTGCATGTGTTTGGAAACCAAAAGGTCGAAACGAAGGTCTATTTAATGCTGCCGACTGACGCTGACGAGGTAAACATTGACGGCTGTGGCGTGTTTGAGGGATGGCTGGCGCGCGCCGAAGACGAGGCGCCGTCGGCTGAATCCTGGATCGATACCCAGGTAGAACATTCAGATAAAAGCAACGAGTTCTAAAGCTTCCCAGCGGAAAGGGAACGCTGATGACGATGAAGAATCTTGACGAAACGATTAAACGCGTCTTAAGCGACGAAAGCGACGTGCGCGCGGCGACGGCGCCTTTCCAGGCCGAGTTTCCTTACGAGCGGGACGAAGAGGCACAGGTTACGCGGCGTGAGTTTTGTAATTTCCTCGGGTTGACGTCGGCGGCCTTGTTTCTGGGAGCGGGTGGCTTTGCCGCGAAGGCAGCATTAGATGCGCGGAGTAGTGAGGCCCTGCCGGCGGCGCGCGTCGAAGGCGCAGAGGCTCTGGCACCCAACAGTGCGTTGAGCTTTACGTACCCGACTGCAAAGGATTCGGCGATTGTGATTCGCACTGCTGACGGTGTCTATCACGCTTATGGCCAGAAGTGCACTCACTTAAGTTGTCCGGTTTACTACTCGCGCGAGCATCAACGACTGGAGTGTCCCTGTCATGAAGGTGCGTTCGATCCTGCAAACGGCAACGTTCTGTACGGTCCGCCGCCACGTCCGCTGGACGCTATAGAAATTGAGGTGCGCGACGGCCAGGTTTGGGCGATCGGCAGAAAGGCATCGGCGGGAGAACATGCAGGCTAACTTCAAACCAACGGTTGGCAGCAATCGGCGATCGCGCGCTGGTCTTGCCGGAGTCTGGCAGGCGCGGCTCATGATGCTGCTCATGGTTAATATCGCGCAGCTCTGGATACTCGCAGCCACAGTTGACGCCGCGCTGGCCCGTCATTTTTCAGTATTGATACCTCTGGTTGTCGCTTCCGGTTTGTGCTTCCTCATTACGCTTACAATCATTCGCTGGTGGCGGCCTACGTCGAAGAAGAAAACCAGCTCGGGGTATGTCCGTGACAAGGGTCTATGAAGCAGAAGATCACTGGTTTTGACAAAGATGATGATGACCACTGGCGCGCGATTCTGGGATGCGGTCACCGTCAGCACCTGCGCCACGATCCGCCGCTGACCTCTCGCACCTGGGTTCTGACGGAAGCAGGA
>JBKPNP010000511.1:0-2156 GCA_046732775.1 Acidobacteriota bacterium | reverse complement strand
GTTCTAGCCTTCCGATCTACCCGCAAAAGATATGTTCGCGTGGTATGCGCGGCAGTTCGACACCGTCGAGCTCAACAACAGTTTATCACCTACCCGCTCTAAAGACTTTCGACGCGTGGCGCGACAATTCTCCTCGCAAGTTCGTCTTTGCCGTTAAGGGCAGCCGGTTTATCACTCACATGAAGAAGCTGAAGGATCCGGAAACATCGACGGAAAAATTCTTTCTCGGCGCGGAACGGTTGGGTTCAAAGCTCGGACCGATCCTATTTCAGCTGCCACCGCGTTGGAACGTAAATACCGAGCGACTCTCAAACTTCCTTCAGGTGCTTCCGAAGCAGCACCGTTACGTGATCGAGTTTCGCGACGAAAGTTGGATGGTGCCTCAGGTATTCGAAGTGCTGCGTGAACATAATGCCGCATTTTGCATTCACGACCTGGCCGCGCAGCAGACCCCGCTGGAAATAACTGCGAACTTCACTTACGTGCGATTCCATGGCCCGGGCGCGGCGAAGTATCGTGGCTCTTATTCCGACGCTGCACTGCAGCAGTGGTCAGACAGAATTGCCGAGTGGCGAAAGCGGCTAGCCGCCGTCTATGTTTACTTCAACAACGATATCGGCGGCGCAGCGCTGGAAAACGCGGCCTCCCTCAAACAACTGCTTCCCGTTTAATCCCAACAGAAAGTTTGAACTCCAGGCAGGATCAGTACGTTTAAGGGCGATTGACCCTTTTTGCGGGCGTTCTGCGCGTTAACTGGTGAGATTGATTATTCCGAGGATTACATGCGAAAAATATTAGCAATTGCATTATTAACTTTGGCGACTGCCATCAGCATTTCTGCGCAGACGCAAACGCGTAAGCATCACGTCGACCACGATAGCGCTCTCCACGCGGCAATCGCGGCTGAGCCGATTGAACCCATGGCTTACAGCTATCCGGCCGAAGACTTCAAGCCTGGCGTAGTTCGCGTGGGCCCACCTACTACTTACCTCAAGGCGGGATTGCGCGTCGCGGAAGTAATTCGGCTGTTGGGTAAACCGCAGGCCGTGTCCGAGCGAACGGAGAATGGCATTTCGGTCGTCACCTATGAGTTTCGACGCGGCGAGGCGCGGGTGTTGGTGGCTGAATTTGAACGCGGAATTCTCGTGCGGTCACGAACTGAAACGCGTGGCGAGGAAGCGCCTGCAGATAACTAACTCAAGAAAGCCGCAGGCGCGGCACCCTGATTCTCTGCCGCGCCAGTCAGCAACCGGGACGGTTGCGCTCCAATATCGGCTCCACTCTTTAAGTTCCTTTTCTACTACTCAACTGTAACTGACTTCGCGAGGTTCCTTGGTTGATCGACGTCGCAGCCGCGACGCACCGCGATGTGATACGCCAGCAGCTGCAGCGGAATAATCGACAGAATTGGCGACAGCAAATCGCTCGAGGGCGGAATGCTGATTACGTGGTCTGACATTGTGGCGGACATCGTATCGCCTTCCGTCAGCACTGAGATGACGATCCCTTCGCGCGCTTTAACTTCGACAATGTTTGAGTGCGTCTTTTCATAGCGCAATTCGGACGAACGATTGCCGTCCTCGCGCGTGTTGATGAATAACACCGGCAAGCGTTCGTCTATCAGTGCGTTCGGACCGTGTTTCATTTCGCCGGCAGGATAACCCTCGGCGTGAATGTAGGAAATCTCTTTAAGTTTGAGCGCACCTTCGAGTGCTACTGGAAAATTGATGCCGCGGCCGAGATAAAGAAAGTCAGTCGAGCGGAAAAACTCCTTGGACAGTTCCTCAATATCATCGGACTCGCTCAGCAGGTGTTCGAGCTTAACCGGCAGCTCCGCCAGTTGTTGCGCGTGATGTTTGGCTTCCTGAGTGGACAACGTCCCGCGGAGGTTCCCGAGATAAAGGCCGAGGAGGTATAGCGCCACCATCTGGCAGGTAAATGCCTTTGTCGACGCCACGCCAATTTCAGGTCCAGCATGAGTCAGAATCGTGCCATCGGCTTCGCGGGTAATCATCGAACCGTTCACGTTGCAGATCGCCAACACCTTACAGCCCATTTCTTTGGCTTCGCGCAGAGCGGCAATCGTGTCTGCCGTTTCGCCTGATTGAGTGATGACCAGCAACAGCGTGTTTTCGTCCATCACCGGATCGCGGTAA
>JBKPNP010000510.1:0-1042 GCA_046732775.1 Acidobacteriota bacterium | reverse complement strand
ACTTTAGTTTGTCGTGCGGGGACGACAAGCTGAAGCTTGTCGGACATCGGACACTACGGGTTTGTTTCGAGTTTCTGGAGCTGGCGAACGGCGTTCGCGTTGGCTGGATCTAGTTCCAACGACCGGCGGTAATTCTTTATGGCAAGCTCTCGAAAACCGTTAGTCGCGTATGCTTCCGCGAGGCTGTCGTAGACGTTTGCGCTATCCGGAAAAAGCATTGCGTTGAGCTTGAAAATCTCCAGGGCCTCTTTGGGTTTTCCGCCGCCATTCAGCATGCGGTAAGCCCAATCGTTCAGGTCGCGCTCTAACGGTTGGAAGTTCGGGTCCTTCTTTTTGAGTTCGTTGAAAACGTCGACGACATGTTCGTAACCGCGTGTCCGTAGTTGCACGCGCAACGCCGTAACCGGATCGGACATCGCAATTTCAGGTTGATAAAAACCCGCGAGCTCGTCAATGAATTCTTCAGGAAACGCCCCCGCGAGATTAGTTAAAACAACCACGGCCAAATCATCTTCAGGATAGACAAAGAAGGCAGCGCGTCCGCCGCCGGTAGCAATTACGGCGCTGTGTTTCGGTCGCGGCTTCGTCATCCAACCCAGCGCCCACTGCGTGGCCGATCCGTTATTGTAGGTACCTGCCGTCCAAAGCGTCTTGAGCGCTGCATTCGTCCGCAAGAGCTTGCCGTGCTGGAGCGCCATAATCCAATTCGCAAGGTCTCGCGCGGTGCTGTTGAGCCCGGATGCCGTACGACGAAACGGCGGAAATTCTGAATACGCAAAAATCAATCGGTCTTCGTTGAATGAATGGCCGTCGATGTTTCTGACGTAACGATAGGAAGGCGTTTGATTCAGGATCAGGTCGCGCGAATCTCCAAACACGGTCTGGCGCATCATAGCGGGTTCGAATTGACGTTCACTGAAAACCTGCGCGAAAGGCTTGCCGCTGTACTTATCAATGATCTTGCCGAGTAGAACGTAGTTCGTCTGGTTGTAACTAAACCTTTCTCCCGCCGGAAACTCGAGGGGCATAGTTAACACCTTCG
>JBKPNP010000509.1:0-1462 GCA_046732775.1 Acidobacteriota bacterium | reverse complement strand
CGAGCGCAAATGCCTCTGCTTCAACGAAGCCAAAGTTCCTGATCCAGCGCTCAATCAACCACTCCGGATGCGAGCTCACGACAGACAAACGCGACACGTCGTTGTCAATGCCATTGCTGGGGTCAGCATCCGGTTCACGAACGGCGCGCCGCAAGACCGCGTTAACAAACCCGCCGGCGGAACGCAGCCGCGCCGCGCGCACCAGGTTCACCGACTCATTAACCGCCGCCGACGCTGGAATGCGATCAAGAAACCGTAATTGATACAAACCAAGGCGCAGTACGAGCCGCACGGCTAGGTCTAACCGATCAATCTTTCGATTTGTATAAAGGGCGGCGAGGTGATCGAGCCACAATTGGTGTCGCAGCACGCCCATAACCAATTCGTGGCAGAGCGCACGATCCCGGGCGTTGAGTTCAGCGTCTCTCGTAGCCAGAAGCACTGACGCGTAGGCACCCTCGGCCACGCGCAGCAGGATTTCAAAGGCAGCGGCTCTCGCCGGCGAAACTGAATTAGAGTTCGCCAAAACGATCGCCAGCTTTCAGGTGAGTACCGTTCAGAAAGTCGCGCACGCCCATGCGACGCTTTGCTTCAGGCTGTACTTCGTTTAAGCGAAGCGCAGTATCGTCACCACACTTCACGACGACGTCATCGCCGTGCGCAAAAATCACTTCGCCTGGCGCCGCATTGAGCGTTGAGACTTCCGCTGTCGCCTTCCAAACTATTAAACGCCGGCCGTGATAATTCGCGTAGGCCGTGGGCCAGGGCTGAAAGCCGCGGACACAACGTTCAATCGAAGCAGCGTTGCGTGTCCAGTCGATTACGCCGTCGTGTTTCGTAAGTAATGGCGCAAAGGTCGCGTCCTGGTGACGCTGGGGGCGCGGAGTGATGGAGTCGAATTGCGCCAGCGTCTCACCGAGGAGGTCAGCGCCAATCGCTGAAAGCCGGTGCATCAGCTCAGGCGCAGTTTCCGTTTCTCCGATGTCAGTCTCGCGCTGCAAGAGGATGGGACCGGTATCGAGGTCTTCTTCAATGAACATCGTGGTGACGCCCGTCCGCGCTTCGCCGTTCACAATTGCCCAGTTTGCCGGCGCTGCACCGCGATATAGCGGAAGCAACGAAAAGTGCACATTGACGCAGCCGCGCCGCGGCGCACGCAGAAACTCAGGCGGCAGAATTCGTCCGTAGGCAACCACGACGGCCACGTCCGCCTGGTAAGACGCGAATAAATTCTTTGCTTCCTGAGTTCGTATTTTTTGCGGCTGCTCGAGTGGCAGTTTGTTTCCAACTGCAAACTGTTTGACGGGCGGCGCATGCATTTTTTCGCCACGTCCCGCAGGTTTATCAGGCTGCGTCCACACCGCCGCGATCTCGTGCTCGTCGGTCAGCAGTCGCTGCAATGACGGAACAGCCGAGTCAGGCGTTCCCATGAAAACAATGCGCATGATTGTTTGGTAGAAAA
>JBKPNP010000508.1:0-1912 GCA_046732775.1 Acidobacteriota bacterium | reverse complement strand
TCGGCGTGTTGCGTACCGGTGCGGCGCCGCGCGTCCGCTCGTTGTCACCGGCGGCGGCACGCGAAGTTGATGGCGGCGTCAGCCTGGCCCACACTACTTCACCTGATAGACACAACGCATCAAGCCACGCCGGATCGTATTCGACTAGTCGACTGGGCAAGAGCTCGCCTTCCCAGGCGGCGGCAGGCGCTTCGAAGCCTTCGAGCTGCTCGATGATCGCGCGCACGCTTTCCGGACCTTCCATCTGATGTTCGGGAGCGACCTTTTGCCAGGCCAGCAGGTAACGCATGAAGTCGGCGGTTGAAACGGGCTCGATTTCCTGTCGTAGACGATTAAGCGTGTAACTATGAATGCGCGCCAGCAAGCGGCGAGCGCACCATTCTGTTTCGCTGCCGCCGGGAGTGAACTGCCCGCGAATCACGAAGCCTTCAGCCTCGAGTTTCAGTAAACCGAGTTCGATGTCGCTGGTGGGGAGTCTGGAAGAGTTAGCCAGCTCGGCGACAGTGACCGGGCCAAGACCTTCGAGCCGTCCCCGTAAAACTTCCACGAGCGCGCGTTCGAAGTCCCAGGTTTCGCGTGTGAGGCTTTCCGGCGCCACGATGGGAGGCACAAGCGAGCCGCGCGTGTAGATCTTTTCGAGCTGTGGCAAGCGTTCGGCAGCGACCCACAGCGGGACCGCGGGCGTCCCGCCCGCATTCGTTGCGTCATCAGAATTCCCGCGCTGTGCGCTCGTTGCAGACAGGATGTCTGCGCTCCCGGCGTCGGCATTCGTAGTTTTCTTGGAAGGTTCGCGCTGCGCGCTCATTGCGGGCGGTACGCCGGCGGTCCCGATTCCGCCTGCGCTCCCGGCGTCAACACTCGTTGCAGGGAAAAGCACAGCGGCGCGGCGATCGTTCTTTAGCTCCGTGAAAAACTCCTGCCAACCGGTAGCCTCAATTTCAGTTATGAAACCTAACTCAACCAACGCATCGTGTAGTTCGTCGGCATTCTCGACTCGCGGCCAGGCCTCGTCGCGAACGCGATCGATCGCCGCCTGATCGAGTTTGCCCATGTCCTTCGCCGTTTGCGGATCGAGCCAGCGCCGTTGCTGCACGGCGCGCGTGCGGCGTTCTTCGAGCGGCGCATCGTCGAGATAGGCGTACGGTCTGGCGTTCAGAATCTCCTGCGCGAGTGGTGAAGCTTCAATCACGTCGCGGGCGAAGAGGTTCTTCTCGCCATTCTCGATTGCAGTCAACAACCGTTCGAGGCTGTCGATATCCATCGCCTCTTCGAGACAGTCCTTGACCGTTTGATCGACGAGCGGATGCGACGGTATTTCGCGTTCACCGCCACCAAGGTTTTCCTGACAGGCAAGCTGATCGGGAAAGATCGCGGTCAACAAATCTTCGGCGTCCATGCGTTGCAGCTGCGCCGGAATCTTTCTGCCGCCGCGGCGCCGCAGCACGGCGAGTGAACGCGAAACGTTCCAACGCCAACGAATATTCCACATCGGTGCGTCAAGCAAAGCCTGGCACAACAGCTGCCGAACACTTTTCGATTTCAAGTAATGAAAGACTTCTTCAAGCGGGAAACTGTGTGTGGGACCGAGCGATAAGACGACCGCATCTTCAGTGGCTGCGGCCTGCAATTCGAAGTTGAATTTGCGGCAAAAGCGTTTGCGCAGCGCCAAACCCCAGGCGCGATTCAGCCTGCTGCCGAAGGGTGAATGGACGATGAGCTGCATGCTGCCGCTGTCGTCGAAGAAACGTTCCAGCACGAGGTTTTGCTGAGACGGCATCACCCCGAGAACCATTTTGGCTCCGGCAAGATAATCAACGATTTGTTCAGCAGCCGCGTGTGAAATACAAACTTCATCGACCAGATAATTGATCGCCGGCTCGAGGTTGATTGAGGGCGAAACACTTGCCGCTTC
>JBKPNP010000507.1:0-1010 GCA_046732775.1 Acidobacteriota bacterium | reverse complement strand
ACGTCAGAAATTTTTGCAGCCTGGATAACGCGCGCTCGCTCCCAGGGAGGAATCAAACGGGTGAGAACGTCGGCTTGTTCGTGAAACGCAAACACACGTTCAGGGCTCGCTTTGATTATGCTCTCTTTAATAAATCGCACGCCAAGGCTCGTCGTAGATCTGCGTAAAGCAAACTGTTAGTTTGCTATTCACTTGAGAAACCGATCAAACCACGCAAGCGTACGCTCGAGCGCATCAACCCGATGTTTTGGTTCGCGCAGCCCATGCCCTTCGCGGGGATAACGAACTAAGACGCTCTCAACTCCGCGTCGCTTCAGTGCCGTATACATTTCTTCAGCCTGCGTGATGTGTACATCGTTGTCCTGTTCGCCATGCAGAAACATCGTCGGCGTCTGCGCCTGCTTCACGTATTTGAGCGGAGACCATTGCCAGAGCAAATCGTAATTATCCCAGGGGAAGCCGCCAAACTCTGCGTGAATCAAGTCCTGATACAGCGACGTGGAATAGAAGCTGATCAAATTACTGACACTGGCGGACGCGACTGCAGCCTTGAAGCGAGGCGTTTGCGTGATGATCCAGTTCGTCATGAAGCCGCCGTACGATCCACCCGTCACGCCCATCCGGTTCTGATCGAGCCAGGGATACTTGCGCAGCGCTTCGTCCACACCGGCCATTAAATCCTTGTAATCGCCGCCGCCCCATTCGTTAAGCGTGCCGTCGCTGAACTTCTGGCCGTAGCCGCTCGAGCCGCGCGGGTTCAAAAACAAAACTGCATAGCCGCGAGCCGCGTAAACTTGAAACGTTGGATTGAATGCCGGACCCGACATACCGTGCGGACCACCATGGATGCTCAGAATCAGCGGATACTTTCGCCCGGTGCGCCAGCCGTTGGGTTTCATCAACCATCCCTGAATCCTGGTGCCGTCGAAAGTTTTCAAGTTGATCTCTTCAGGTTCGACGAGCCGGTAGTCGCGCGTCAACGCATCGTTGTGCGCGCTGACCCGTTCGAA
>JBKPNP010000506.1:0-7481 GCA_046732775.1 Acidobacteriota bacterium | reverse complement strand
TGGGCGAAGCGGTCGACGATCTCGATAAAGTGCTCGAACGGTACAGCGATTTGCAGCACCAGTTTGAACGCGAAGGTGGTTTTGAATACGCGGCGAAGGCGGAATCGATTCTTCAGGGCCTGGGTTTTGAACGCGATACGTGGTCGCTCGAAACCGAAAAACTTTCCGGCGGACAACAAAGCCGGCTAGGCCTCGTGCGGCTTTTGCTCGCGGAGCCTGATGTTTTGTTATTGGACGAACCGACCAACCACCTCGACGTCGGCGCCGTCGAATGGCTCGAGGAATTTCTGCAGGATTATCCGGCTGGGCTCGTCATCATTTCTCACGATCGATATTTTCTCGATCGTGCCTGTCGTCGCATCATCGAACTAGAAAACGGTCGCGCCTCGAGTTACACCGGAAACTATTCCGACTATCTGGTTGAACGCGAGGAGCGACGCGAAGCCCAGCAGCGTGCCTACGACAATCAGCAACAGTTGATTGCGAAAACTGAAGAATTCATCCGTCGCAATCTTGCCGGTCAAAAAACAAAACAGGCGAAGTCGCGTCGCACTATGCTGGCGAAGCTTGAGCGAATCGATTCGGTTAGACCCGATCAGTCGTCGGGCGATTTTCGTTTACGTTCAATCGAGCGCGCCGGCAATCACGTGTTGATGGTCGAGAAAACTGACATTGGTTACCCCGGCAAGATGCTGGCGCGCGATATCTCCTTCACGCTGCGGCGCGGCGAATGTCTGGGGATTATCGGACCGAACGGTTCGGGCAAAACTACCTTCCTGAAAACGATCCTGAAGAAGATTCCCGCGCTCGCGGGGGAGATTCGTTGGGGCACGAAAGTGCAGATCGGTTATTACGCACAACAGCTCGACGACCTCGATGAGCGCAACGAAATAATTATGGAGCTGCGGCGCGTCGCCTCGCCGGGCGCCACCGCGGGCGAGTTGCGTTCCTTCCTCGCCAAGTTTCTTTTCACTGGCGACGACGTTTACAAGCATGTGCGCGATCTCTCGGGCGGTGAAAAGGGGCGCCTGGCGCTCGCTAAACTCATCTACTCGCGAGTCAATGTGCTGGTGCTCGATGAGCCGACCAATCACCTCGACATTCCATCTCGTGAAGCCCTGGAAGAGGCGCTCGATGCGTATGAGGGGACCATCCTTACGATTAGCCACGATCGTTATTTTCTTGACCGCGTTGCGACTCAGATTCTCGCGCTCGATGGTGAAGGCTTGGCGGAACATTACGACGGCGACTACACCGAGTATCACGATTGGAAGGCTTCTGGCCGGACAAGTAAAAGCGTGCCGATACCAGTTTTCGATATGACTGGTAAAGCGTCGTCTACAAACGGTGAAAGTGAACCGGTGAAGGCTGGCGAGTCTTCGGCCGCAAAAGGGAAGCAAGGCGGCAAAGGGAAGGCGGCGTCGGGAAAACCGGTGCCGGCGATCAAGGTCATCAAGAAGAACAAGCCGGTGGAACCCGTCGTGCTGGAAGCGGAAATCGCAGCCGCAGAGAAGAGGCTCGAAGAAATCTCCGCTCAAATGTCTCAGCCTGAAATCGCGCGCGACGCTACCGAGTTAGTGAAGCTTGATGAGGCCTACCGGCAAACGGAAGCACGTCTGGC
The DNA here is from genome assembly GCA_046732775.1 of Acidobacteriota bacterium. GTDB lineage: Bacteria > Acidobacteriota > Blastocatellia > Pyrinomonadales > Pyrinomonadaceae > PSRF01. The sequence goes on along the minus strand of JBKPNP010000506.1, from coordinate 5,860 downwards.
CACGTTGTATAGTCAATGGGAAGAGGCCGCGGCCAAAGGTTGATCGAACTGCAGACGTGGTAGGAAGTCGGCCTTGGTGGTCAGTCGATTTTCGGCGGTACACCACAGAGGCACAGAGTCCAGAGAGAACGCACAGAGTTTCAAATTCAACCGACCATCCTGAAGCCGCCAACGAAACCAGGCGAACCAGACGAGGGGCCAACGAGCGAAGTGCCAACGAAGCGAGGTGCCAACGAGCGAAGTGCCAACGAGGTGAGGTGCCAACAGAACCTCGCTTGACACGTGATCGGTGCTTTGTTACTTTCGGGCTCGCTTTAAATCGACCCTTTTTTAAAGCGATTAATCCACTTGTAGGCGCGTAGCTCAGGGGTAGAGCACTACCTTGACACGGTAGGGGTCTGGGGTTCAAATCCCCACGCGCCTACCAATCCTCTGAATAACTTACGCCGCACAACCTCGTTTCCCGTTGCTCCAAAACGCTCCACTTAGCCACCGCCCATCTTCCGCCCAATTCCCGCACTGAAGTTCTGCAAAACTCGCGTTCAGTGTCTGTTCAGTTTTGATGCCGCTTCTCCTCATTCCCACGCTCGCGTCAGTTTCTATCAGTCCTACCCTCCGACAAAGCGTCTCAGCGCCAAATTGACGGCCGCCCAACGACCAATTCCAGAGGTTAGGCGCTACATCGCAACAAGGCTAACAAATCAGACCATAGGACGAGCTCGTCTCGTCGATATGTGTGTCGACTTATCGAAATACTAGCGATAACACAGAATTATCTCTTTATGATTCGACGTCCCCATCACTCGATCATTATCCCGTTTCACAGCAATGAACCTCTGTTGCGGCTTTGTTTAGCCACTCTGCTTAAGACGGTGCCCAGCGACGTAGAGAAGATTCTGGTGCTGAACAACCATCGAACGAAAGAGTTACCGCACGGGATCAACCCTACTCAGTTCCACATTGTTCGATACGAAGAGAGTCTTGGGTATTCGCGTGCAATCAATGAGGGCGCTGCCCTAGCTCGAGGGCGAACGCTGATCTTTTGCGATGCGGACACCTTCTACTTCGGCGATTGGTTCGCCAATCTAGTGACGTTCCATCAACACGCAAAAAACATTGGGCTAGCCAGTTCAAGGCTTTTGGATCCGCGAACGAGTCGAGTGCTGGATTTTGGTATCGGCTTCACCAGATATAACGCTCCGCATCCCCACCGTGACGTCCGCCCTGACAATCCCTTTGTTTGTAAGGCGAGGACAGTCCAAGCCGCTTGCTCCGCCAACATGATTGTGGATGCGAAGCTCTTTGCACAGGTGGGCGCCTTCGATGCGGAGCTTCACTATGGTTACTCAGATCTGGATCTGTGCCTTCGTCTAAACACGCTCGGAAAAAAATGCTGGGTAGTAAATGATTCAACCGTCTTTCACCGTGGCGAGTCAGCAGCCAATGGTAGGGACACCTACAAAGCTGACGTGAAGGCTCTATTTGCGACTAAGAACTCGAAGCGAACCTATCCTGATATGCAGCGATACTTCGAGGAAAGCTTCGTAGCTTTTCAGCGTTCGCAGAAATTCGCCAATGGCTATCTCGTTATAGACCTTTCAAGCGTCGTTGATCGAACCTGGCATTACGATCTGCTCAGAGAATTTGTTGAGGTGCTGTCGGTCTACGATTACTCACCAGGCGTCAGAGACCTGACTGCTATTTCACTGATCGATCAGCTTGGGCTCAACGTTCTTCAATCCCGAACACCAATCCTCTACTTCGCCGATCGTTTCATCTCGCTCAAGGACAATCGGATGTGGTTTGACATGCGGCGTCGCAAAGACGATCTCGTCGTAGATCGCAACGCAAATATTGCCTTGCTTTCCGAGGTCGTGAATGGCCTCTGTTGAACGTAAAGTGGCACGGCAAATTCTTTCAAAGACGCAAACGTTTCGGAAGCGGTCGTTCAAGCTTAGCTCGATCTACAACAAGCACAATGAGGAGAAGTGCTTCCGCGTAACTGACAAAAGCACGCTCGTGTCCTACAAGGTTCGTTTTGCGAGCGCGTCCAGTCGGAAATCGGTTGAAAGAGAATATGAAGCGCTCAGTTACCTCAAACGACACGGGGTCAAACGGACGCCTCACATCTACGAGGTCAAACTTGATGAGCCTCCATACTTGATTACTTCGTTTGTCAAAGGCCAGAGCATCGACAAGTCACTCACATGGGTCCGAAGCGCACCGCAGATACTCAGAGAGCTCCGCCAGTGTCTAACTGATATCCATAGCATTGAGGGCAGTTACTATGGTCATTTAGGGGGCAAACGGTATGAAACGTGGCTCGACTTTTTTGAGGTGCGTTTGTGGCGCCACGTCATGCCACTGACCACCGCGAAACTCCTGCAGAAAAAAGATCTTCAGAAAATCCAAACGCTATTTGAGGAGGCACGAGGAAGTTTGGCCGACGTTAAGCCGACGCTGTTGCACGGGGACGTCAAAGCCGCAAATGTGCTTTTCAACCAAGCGACAAACAAAATAACCCTGATCGATTATGAACTCGCCAGGTTCGGCGATGTCGACTTCGAGTTCACAAAGCTCCGCCGTATGGCAATCCGATGGCCCGAGTACGACAAGCTGGTGTCCCAACCGCTGCTTGAATCAGTTTTCCATCATGACCGGAAAAGGGAACACGAGGCAAAGCTCTCACTATACGATCTCTACCACGCGTGTTCGTTTTTAGACTTCGAACTAGAGAGCGGCCTGGCAGTGCAGCCTTACCGGCTGAAAGATCTTGAAGGCTTGTTACGAAAGCTGCATTCGAGGGCGCAGTAGCTTTAGTTTTCAGGGAACGGGTAGATTGTAACGGCCGTCATGGAACGTCGCCGTTGGAGTATAAGAGTTCAACATGTCATCGAAGGATGACTGCGACGTCTCCATGATGTGACGAACCACTTCTCGAATTCTGGAGTTTCGTATGAACTGCATTTCCCCTTCGGACATCTGATGCCCCGCCAGTCGCAAGTGTATTGCCAAGTCTTCGAAAAAAGGCTCGTGACGCTCTTCCATGCGCGGATCGGTAAGTATTTTCGCGATTTGCTCCAGGGCCAATAGAAAGTTGCGCGAACTCTGCTCATGATTTTTTAGTAGCCAGTCAAGCTTCGCGCGAGCATAAAATACAATCCAAAACGAACGTTGCGCTCGCGTAGTGACGGCCCGGTCCTCTGCCATATCAAGCCAAGGAGTCAAAGTCCGTGGATTGACTGCGGTTCCCCAAGCTAAGTCGGCGACAACCCGCAGCAGAAGTAATTTGACTTCGTGAAATGGCGTGAGAGTCCTTCGGCTATACCGGATTCCTTCCTCGATAGTTTCAATGGCGCCGGTACGATCACGATCCAGAATTTTCAGCTCTGCACTATGAAGCAAATAGGAGGCCCGCTCATCAGCGATCGAAGGATCGAACGAGGCGTTCTGCTGGAAAACTTCCAACGCCTTTCCCCATAGTCGCGCCAGCTCGTCATTCGAGTGATAAAAACCATGATGCAGATATCCCCAGTCGATATAGTTCTTGTACGTCAATCGTGTGTCACCGAGAGACTCGGCGATCGCCAGGGATTCCTGAGCTATTTGTTCCGCGGCGGGCAGATCATGAATGGTCTTTAACGCCACACATAGTCTGTTAAGTAGCTTGCCTTTCGATAGTAGCTTTGTTCGATCGCTCCGGAACTGAAAATTCTCAAACTCGCGCAACGACGACTGGAGCAGTGGTAAAACTTCTCCGTCTCGATGAAGTGCAAAAAAAGAATTAGCGTAGTCGTGGACAAAGCGATGATAGTCCTCACCGTATGGCAGATAGCGTCGCTGCCGAGAACGTCGGAGCGAATAGGCTTTCTCAAAAGCGATTGCCGCGCTATTGAAGGCGACATGTCGCTTTACCTCCTGGCACAGCGTGTTGACAACTTGCAGTTCCACACCCGGGTCGACAGCAATGTCGGGACGATTGAACACTTCAAGCAAAAGGGGCGTAGCGCGGCGACGCGCGGGCCCCGTATTGGTCTTGTCAATCACAACTGCAGCGATAGAGATCAAGTCCGCGTCAGTTAGTTGGCCCAGCCCCTCTCGCAGAGCGACTCGCTGAAACGGATACTGTTCTGAGCGACCGGAAGTCTCGATTGCTTCCAGCAGCATTTGGGCCAGCGTCGCTGGTGCCTCTCCGTAGATGTCAGCAAAGAAAAGATAGTGTTGACGGTGATGAAATGCGACCTCATTTGATTCGCTAATATCAACCAAGCCCAAACTGGTGAGCGTGAGAATGTCGTCTCGTTGAACGCCAAGCGTGTAAGCCAACTGCATGGGCATGGTAATGAATTCGGCGAGAGCCTTAACCAGGAGGACGGCGCCAGCACTCAATTTTTCGCCGACGAAGTCCCAACGCTTCGCAATCAATTGCCGGATGCGCGAGGGTAAATCTTCGATCGCGGCATGAAAGGCGCCGATGTCAATGACCCGCAGGCGCCCGCTTCTCAGGCCTAGTCCGCCACGATCGGCGGCAAGCTGGAGCGCTTGTTCCAAGAAAAGCGGATGTGTGCCAACACGCGCAAGTATGAGCGCCGTAGTCTGCGGGAAGGTGGCAGAAAAACGTTCCGCGTTCTCCGAGGCGTCGGCGGCCAATGCCTGATCGAGGTACAGCCGCGCATCTTCGTTACTTAGTCCTTCGAGTTTTACCGACTGCGCCGCGTCAGGATATTCCGCAGCGAGCGAACCTAAACGAGCGCTGAGATTGGCGGCCGGCATTTCCGCCGTTACAACCTCTGTGTTGAGGCAAAGCACCCACACATTTCGCGCCGGCGTGCCGCCTGTTTCAGTGATGGCAGTGTTGATTAAGTCTATCGTAGAGGCATCAAGGAACTGCATGTTATCGATCACGACAGCGACCTTGCGCGACAACAAGAGGTTCAGAATAGTCTTGATCGTTTTTGCCGGGTTTGAGGACGGGCGACTCGTGTCGCAATAGAGAAGGTCAAGCAACGCTTCGCCGCTGCCTTCCGCGGCAAAACCCGTTTCGGCCGCAGTCGGACGCACTACATGGTCCAACATTGGCAGCTTGGAGATCGTTGAGGTAAGTCGTTTCACGAAATGGTCAAACGAAGAATTCCGTTCGTTCTCAGCATTGAACGTGAAGGTGACAAAGCCCCGACCCAGCAGCACATCGCGAAACTCCCGTAGTAGTCGGCTCTTACCCGTGCCACTTCGGCCATAGATCTGGCAAAAGACCGGCTTGTCTATTGCGCTGACGCGATGCTGAAAGGACGCTAGAGCGTCGTTCTGCGTCTTTCCTGTGAGCGGCACCGCGAGGATTGACGAGACCTCGAGCGGATCAAGGCTCAGAACTTGTGGATCCTGTCCGTCAACGTTCACCTCGATCGTTGGCGGCGCAAGTTTTCCAGTTTGTCGAGCGCGAAAGTATAGTCTCTTGAAAAACGACTCACCCGATTGAAGTGTGAAGGGGATGGCCGCCTGAGTCTCGGCAATATCCTGATTAAACAACCAAAAGCGATCAGTTAGATCGTTGCGGTCCAATCTAATGACACCAGCAACTGGACTGCTGTGGATGCTCTTATTTTCGACGAGCACATCAACGCAAAACGTACTGAGCAGGTTCAGGTAAATATCCTGGCTGTCAGCGTCAAACACATTTTCAGTTTGATACTCAATGTCAGGGTCTTGTGATATCCGCCCGTGTGCCGTGATGGCCTGGAGAGAAGGCAGACGATCACGAGCGACCTTCGGAAAGAAGGTGTTTAGATCGGCGTGAAGCAGTATCAGATCTTCGAGAACTTCGTCATCAAAAATCCGGATCTTGCGTGAAGTGAGCGAAGCA
>JBKPNP010000505.1:0-2158 GCA_046732775.1 Acidobacteriota bacterium | reverse complement strand
GGAACGCTGATGTCGATGAAAAAAGCCGGACGGTTTCTGCGTTTGCTCAAGCTCTCGCGCGCCATCTGTTCGGTGATGAGATAACCATCGGCGGCGGTCGAGCAGATAATGATGTCGGCCTGCGGCAGGTATTCCGTAAGTTCGTCAAACTTCACCGTTTCGCCGCCGAGCTCCGCGGCGAGCTGTGCCGCCCGATCGGCAGTCCGGTTCGCGAGCAATACACGCGATACGCCGGCGTTCACCAGATGGCGCGCCGAGAGTTCGGCCATCTCACCAGCGCCAACGAGTAGCGCGGTATGTCCTTCAAGTGAGTTGAAGATTTTTTTGCCGAGTTCTACAGCCATGTAGCTGATGGAGACGGCGTTCGCGCCGATGCCGGTTTCGGTGCGCACTCGCTTTGCCACCCGAAACGCGTGATGAACCAGCCGGTTCAGTATCCGTCCAGCCGTGCCGGCTTCGAGAGCCAGCGAATATGCGCGGCGGACCTGGCCGAGGACTTGTGGTTCGCCTACAACCATCGAATCAAGCGACGATGTGACGCGGAAGATATGACGCACCGCTTCATCGTCAGTGTGTTGATACAGGTGCGCCTGTAGCTCTGACGCCGGCAAATTTTCAGTGCTACCCAGGAATTGGTTAACGCGCGCGAAAGTTTCATCGAGGCGTTCTCGCGTCGTTGCGGTCAACACTTCGACGCGATTACACGTCGAAACAATCAGCCCTTCTTTCACGATCTCGCCATCAACCAACGTGCGCAGCCCGGCAGCGCAGGCTTCGTCGTTGAACGCGAGCCGCTCACGCACTTCGACAGGCGCAGACTTATGGTTGATTCCAATTAGAACGATCGACATGAATGATTGGTTAGTGCCGTCTCAACCGAAAACGTGATAGCCGCCCATGAGCCGGGCGCCAAAGAATGTGATCAGTACGAGGGCAAACCCGGCCACTCCCATCCATGCTGCCTTACGTCCGCGCCAGCTGGCGCTCGAGCGATAAAGAATCAGCAAGAGGTAGAGCAACCATGTGAGTGCCGCAAATATCTCCTTCGGATCATTGTGCCACACGCGGCCATCGCGCGACGAAGCCCAAACCATGCCCGTGGCAATGCCTACGGTCAGTAACGTCAAACCAATCGCCGCCGAGCTCGTGGCAATCTCATTGACCGTGGTCAGGGACGGGAGCCGGTGAAAAATCGCGCTGAAGGTTTTAAGTTTTAGTTCACGTTCCTGAAGCAGGTACATGATGCTGGACAGGAAGACTACGAAGAAGGCTGCGTAAGCGAACAGGAGCAAAGTAGTGTGAACCGGGAACAGCCAGGTTGCCGCGCGAATGCTGGCTTCCGCCTGATTCGGAGCAGCGGAGCCAATAGTTACTGCCAGAAACACGAGAAGTGAAACGAGCGGCAACGTGACTGCACCCAAGGGTCGCGCGCGGTAACGATAAAGAACGAGCGCGTAACTGGCGACCAGGGTCCACGCCAGAAACGAAAGCGTCTCACGCCGGTAGAACAACGGATAGTGACCGTCAATCGCCCAATCGGCAATCAAGGCGGCCGTATGCATCACGAAACCTGCGCCCATCGCCCACTCGGAGACACGTTGAAGTGTGCGGCGTTTGTTCAAAAACGCCAGCACCGCGTGTATCGCGGAAACTACATAAGCGGCCAGCACCGCGAGCAAAAGCGATCGCATTGTGGTTTATAATGAAGCGAATGACGGCGAGATGATTCTAGTTGATGCAGCAAGACAGCGGCAAGCAACGTTGTTTTCGGTAATGCCGTAATTCGTAACGCAAACTGTTAGTTTGCGATGGTTCGGTGGGAACCAGGTGATGGTTCGACGCGGACGCAAACTGACAGTTTGCGTTACATGGTTCGACGCGGACGCAAACTGACAGTTTGCGTTACAAGGACGTCAGACACCGTTTTCCGTAACGTTGTGATTGCTCACGGACAACCGTTATTCTGCGGTGTGTCATCGTAGCGGCACGATCCGGCTCCTTCCCGTTTCATAGCTGTGAGGTAACACGACCGAGCGTTCAAGTCCAACAGGAGAAAGCCCAGTGCTTTTCCGCATCTGTCTCATCTTAGTTCTACTATCCAGCGTGATCGTTGCGACGCCGCAGCGCCGTCCTCGTCGCGGAACAAAGCCGGCGCCAA
>JBKPNP010000504.1:0-7287 GCA_046732775.1 Acidobacteriota bacterium | reverse complement strand
TTTGCAAACAGCTTATTCACTAATTCCTCATTGGTTAACTTTTCATAGGCTTCCCGAAACTGTGAGCGCTGCGCAAAATGGTTCGCGAATTCCTGTAGTTTCGTATCCAGTTTCAACTGCTCGTCAGGCGAGCCGATGACGACGTCGTTGCCGATCGCAGCAACGTCGTTAACGAATTTGTCGTAGGGGGGTAGCTTGCCGTCCGCGACAAAATAGATGCGGGAAAGCGCCTGACTCCACGGCTGAAATCTTCCCAGCAAGTTCACCTGATCATCGCGTACTAACGCGCTCCAGCTCTTTGCCTCAGAACCGAATGGCAACGCGGCTTCCGATTTCGCTTGCGGCTCAGTTTTGACAACCGCGTAGAGGTCGTCGTCGCCATCAAAACGCCTGATAAAGCGCAGTCGATCCTCCCTTACTTCGCGCGCGAGAAACGTCTCATAGTCGAGGCGCCGGTCGACGGTAATGGCCTTCGTCACCACCACTAGATAGGAAGCCGGAATCGTTTCCAGCAGATCCATGAACTCTTCAGTGATATTGCCATTGCGAATCGCTTGCTCGATGGCGTCTTCATAGGGAGGATTGAAACCGGAAATGGCGGTAATGAGCGGTCGTTCGTGATCAGCCGCGCGCAGCATGTAGCGATGATTAAAATCCGCTCCCGCTGGAAGCACTACCACTCCACCGCGCATCGGCGTGGCCTTCAGTCGCAACGTCACGGCATCCGGGTAAACCTCGCCGCGCACCAGTCCCAGCGGCGCGCCGTTTAGTTCAAATAGCAAAGCCAAGCCGACAATCGTGAATACAATCGTTCGCGAAATTCGCCAGCGCCGTTCGTTCAAAATCCGGGCTAGGCGATCGACTCCCAATCCGGCCAAAAGAGCAAGTCCCAAATAGGCAAACATTGCCCCACGTGTGGGCACGCGCATGCTGCGAAATATCGGCAGCAGGTCATAACAAATCCGATAAAAGAAAAAATTCCAACCCAGGGAGTAACAGAAACCAACGACCGTAAGAATCAGGCCGATCCAAAAAGTATCGCTGCGCCGCTCGGATTGAATCGTTTCCCGAAGGTTTGAGTTGATAGTGCGAAGGAACGAAGGGTAAGCGAGGTAGAGCCGCGCAATCACCGCCACCGCCAGTAAGGTCAGCACGCGCTCAGAAGTTACATAGAGAAACAGTCCGTAAAATCTCTCGGTGCCGTCAAGGCCGACGGCGGCGATTGAAACGACAAGCGTGATCCAGATAACGAGATCGAGTTTCCAGAGCCAGGCAGGTGGTGCACTGCTGGTTTTTGGGTTGGTGTCCGGTCTATTTCCGGGGCTGGCAATCGCGAGAATCGAGCCCAGTATCGGAAGCAATCCGGGAAACAGTTTGAACTTGTAACCCTCGGGAATGTTTGCGCCCATGCCATTCCAGAGTTTGTTTCTGTTTTCGACTGAAAACCAATGGATCGGCCAGGCGGAGTTTAGCTTTACCTCATCGATGCTGCGCTTGAAACCATATAACCGCGACACGATCACATACGGGACCATGAACGGCGCCAGCGCAATCGCTCCTATCCCGACGGAGACCGCTCCGCGCCACCATAATTCGCGATTGCGCCACAGGTGGTGACGGGTTAGCAAAACGATCAGAATGAACGCCGCGGGAACGAGTGACATTGTGAACCAGGAGATCGTCGTCAGTCCGCTCATGAAAAAAGCAGCACCCAACCAGGCAGCGCGTTTCCAGCTTTGCTTGCGTACGAATAAAACGAGCGCTTCAAACAGCAATGGTATCCACGGCGCAAACAAATATGGAAGCTGCGACATCACGTGAAAACGAAACGGCACGAACGCGAAGATGATGCCGGCAATCCAGGCGATGGCTTCTGATCCCGTTAAAGTTCTCGCCAACCTGAACGCCGCAAACCCGCACAGCGCAAAGCCAAAAAACATTTCCACAGCATGTACGGTCAGCGGTCGAAATCCCAGGGCGAAGAGCGGGAAACCGAGTATCGCGATGCCGTAAGAGTTTTCGCTGAATGCCAGCGTGTAGCGATAGGGATAAAAAATATTTGCGTCAAACAGGTGTAGCGGATTGGTGAACGTCTGATGGAAGTCCCACCAAAGCACCCACGAAATAAGATAAGGATCGCCCGTGTCTACGACGGCGTCGCGAAAATAATTAACAAAAGGCCAGGTGAGTACTGCGGTGAAGGCAAGGAACGCGGCGAGGATCAAGAGCTCATGCAATAGCGAGCCGGGAGTTGTGGCCCACTTGCGGATGGTTCTGACAAATCCCTCGCTACGGAGCTTCATGCAAACTTCAGAGACGGGTACCCGGATTCAAGCTGCTCGTTCTAGTGCGTTTGGTTTTTGCGCGCTATGTTTCAGCTTCGCAGGTTGTTGCAGGTCGCGCGGACTTTATCATATCTTGTTCGCACCTGCGTACCTTCAGTTCATTAGGCGTTCGTCGAATAGTTCAGCATGTCACTAGAAAACTCTCTCCAAACTATCGACACCGATACTCCACCTGAAATGGCCCTCGTAACAGAGCTAAATCCGGACGCCCATCTACAGTCAAGGATCGCGGTTCTAATTCCGTGTTACAACGAAGAGCTCACGGTTGCCGACGTCGTCACGCAGTTTCGCAACCAACTTCCCAGCGCTTCGATTTACGTTTTCGATAACAACTCGTCTGACAATACCGTGCGCCTCGCACAGGCAGCCGGAGCCACCGTTTACTCGGAACAAAGGCAGGGCAAAGGCTATGTCACTCAATCTATGTTTCGCCAGGTTGATGCCGATATTTACATCATGGTCGACGGCGACGGCACCTACCCGCCCGGTTCCGTTCACCGCCTACTCGCACCCGTGCTGAGAGGCGAAGCCGACATGGTCGTCGGATCGCGTTTACACGCTGAATCCAAAAGTGAGTTTAAGCAGTTGAACGCCATGGGAAATCACCTGGTGCTGTGGCTGCTCAATTCCATATTCCGCGTCAAGCTGACGGACATTCTTTCCGGTTACCGTGCTTTCAATCGCCGGTTCGTTAAGAGCCTTCCGCTATTCGGCGGCGGATTTGAAATAGAAACTGAGCTGACCATCAAAGCCATCGAGCGCGGCTTTCGCATTGTTGAAATCCCGATTAACTTAACCAACCGTCCCGAAGGCAGTCATTCGAAGATTCAGTTTTTTCGCGATGGCGCCATCATCCTGAATACGGTACTCGCACTTTTCCGTGACTATAAACCACTTACTTTTTTCGCTTCTGCCGGACTGTTGTTTTTCGCGTTGTCCCTAGTGCCCGGCTCGATAGCTACAATCGGCGCGTTTCAAAACGGGCTCGCGCGGCATTTGCTCCCGACTCTGGCGGCAGTGGCGCTCGCCGGATGCGGTGTGTTGTCAATCACGGTGGGATTGATTCTCCACTCGATCGCGCGTCGCGCGCAGGAGTTTGAATATCAACTGCAGGTACTCGGGGAACAACTCGGATCCAAAACGAACACGCCAGTGTATTCCGGAACGCAGGCCATGGACGACGGCCGTTAACCATGCCCTTTGAAAACTCCGCTCCAGCCTCAACACTCAATCGATTAGCAGAATCAGCTCGCCGCTTTGAATGGCCTGGCGACGCGCTGCTCATTCTCTATTTCATGATTTTCGCGCGCCAGTATCTCTGGTGGCTGACTGACAACAATGCGGTGGTCTGGCCACTATCGCTCCTGGTAGCAATCATCGCCGCCTACTTTTATTTTTCCACGAGCGAACGATTGCCGCACGAACAACCCGCGCTGCCTTTTTATCTCGTCGTGGTTTTGCCGCTTGTGTTTGTCTACGCGCTGCGGGTCGCGTTTCCGGATCTATCTTTTGACGTCCTCAACTATCGGCTGCTGCATTCGGAGCGCTCACTCGCCGGATTTCTCTACCGGCCCGGCGATTTTTTCCCGACCCCGGCCCCGTACAATCCCGCGCCTGACATGGTCACGGGGCTATTCCGGCATGTGCTGGGCTACCGCTTAGGTACGCTGCCAAATTTACTGGTGATGATTTGGGCAGCACGCGTAACCGATAAACTAGTCCAACCGTTTCTGCGTAATGCGTGGCTGCGCGCCGGTGCCGTTCTAGTCACGTTGATGGCTGAACACTTGCTGTTTGAAATTAACAACTACATGGCGGACTTACTCGCGCTTCCGCTCTTACTGGAAGCGACGTATCTCGCATTGCGCCACGCCGAGTTCAAACGACCGCAACGAAACCTCGCATTGATCGCGCTGCTACTCGGGATGAGCGTCGCTTTCAAGTTAACGAACGTAGCGATGGCTCTGCCGATTGTGTTGCTGTGTGTTCAGCGCGCCGTTTCGCGAATTCGCAACCGACCGCGAACGTTGGCCGCCAAACAGTTGACCTTGATTGGGGCGCTCTGCGCCGCCGCCTTTATCGTGCCCCTCTTGCCTTTCAGCGCGTATCTCTATCACGAAACGGGCAGCGCAGTGTTTCCGGTTTTTAACGGAATATTCAAGTCGCCTTACTGGCCTCCGGACAATGGGTGGGACCCCCGCTGGGGACCGAAAACGCTGTTCGAGAAATTGTTTTGGCCCTTGCTGGTAACGTTTAGACCGGAACGGATGTCGGAGTTGGCCGTTTACTCGGGACGCATTTCTTTTGGTTTTATCGCGGCGGTCATCGGTCTGATAGTCGTTCGCAAAACTCCGCAGCTGCGGGAGTTCTGTTATCTCGTGGTGGCCGCCGCTCTGTTGTGGAGTGCCAGCACCGGCTACATCCGTTACGCGTTTTATCTGGAAGTAATTTCCGCGATTACAATCATTGCGCTCGCGACTCGTTTGCTTAGTAACGACCGTGTCCCACTCAAAGCTATCGGCACGGTGCTTGGGCTGATTTTGCTCGTTCAATCGGGACTGGCGATGCGCTACGTCTCGCGGACGGAATGGGGAGCCCGGCCCACGTTCCTCACCAGCCCGCGTAACTATCAACATGAAGCGCGTTACTTCCTGCGAGATCATTCGCTTCGAAGTTTCGTCGATGCGGAAACGCAAAAACGTTTCGACGATGTGGACGTGTGGATAGTCAGTTCGATTAAGGTTGCCGCGTTGCAGACGCTGTTACAGCCGCGCGCGCCGATGATCGGCGTGCATACATACGAGTATTTCCGCTCGGACGAAGGCCGGCATCGTCTGGCAAATGCACTTAGCCTCGCTCAGGGGAAAAGAATTTACTCTCTCGCCCTGCGCGAGGATCTCGAGGGCGCCAAAACCAACCTTGAACGTAGAGGGTTGTTCGCCAGGCAATTTGCGCCCGTCGAAATTCCCTTCTATTCTCGGGACTTACGACTCCAGGCTTTTCTTATCGAAGTTTCAACCCAGGATCCTGATTACGGGGCCAGCATCAACGCAAAGGAACGCCCCGCGGTAATGAAGGCCGGGGCCAAAGTCACGCTCGAATTTCTGGTGCGCAATTTCGGCAGACGTACCTGGCACGCGCGCACGCCTGAAGGATGGCACGAAGTCGTAACGCTCGGAAATCGCTGGTTGACGGCCGACGGTAAGAAGGTCGTCAACGACATGGACACCCGCACCATGCTGCCGCATGATCTTAAACGCGGCGACGAAACGGAGCTGACGTTAACTGTGACCGTTCCCTCAGTGCCGGGCGAATACGTTTTAGAAATCGATATGGTCCACGAAGGTGTGACTTGGTTTTACGAACAGGGCTCGCCGACTTTAAGATGGACTGTAACTGTTGAAAAGTGACCGCTGTCGCTGGAGCAGTGCCCTAGTTTGTAAAGCAAACTGTTAGTTTGCGATGAATGAATGGCATTAAACGCACGAAACGGTAGTTGACCTAATTTGAAATCCTCTGTGCCTCCTCGGTGTTCTCTGTGTCTCGGTGGTTAGTATTTGCCAAACTTTCATCACCACAGAGACACAGAGTTCACCGAGGTAGCACAGAGAAGAATCGAAACTAGGGCACTACCCACGAAACTGACAGTTTGCGTTACAAGAAAGAGTAGGCTTTATCTGTCACGCGGACGGCGTCAAACTTACCTGCTTAAGGATGATCATGATGAACAAGAAGAGATTTGTGTTCGCTTGCGCCGCTTTAGCAGCGCTGGCGCTGACGATTGGCTGCAGCAAACCGGCGGCGACTAATGCGCCGGCGACAACCGCGGTTGATCGGGCACGCACACCGTCTGCCTTACCCGATAATGCTTTCAAAGCAATCATTACGCTGGTCGATCCGCCCGCCAAATTGCGCGCGGGCGAGAAAGCTACCGTGTCAGTTAAAGTCAAAAACGGCAGCGACGTGTTGTGGTATGCCCGGGGCGCCCAGGTTAATCCGAGCTCGGACAATAAATTCATTATCGCGGCGGGCAATCGCTGGCTTAACGGCGCTGACGAAAAACTTGTGACTGATATGGACGGCCGGTATGGCCTGAACAAGGATTTGCAACCCGGTCAGGAAAGCGAAGTGCCTCTGTTGATTACCGCGCCAAAAGATCCGGGCGAGTATGTTCTCGAAGTTGATCTGGTACAGGAACAGGTCGCCTGGTTTCGTGACAAAGGTTCAGCGACTGCGAAAACAAAAATCACGGTAGTTCGCTAAGTGCGAGGCCCGAAGCGCCGACAGTAAATAGCCACGCCCGTAAGCGCGTGGACTCGACCGGTAAATGGCGATGGAGCGCCGAGGCGCGGGGGTCGATTTCGTTCAACGTTCACCATCGCACCTTCTGCGCTCGATCCTGCTGGTAGCTTATGAAGCTGGCCTACTTCAGTCCGCTAAGCCCTAAACATTCCGGAATCGCTGATTACAGTGAGGAGTTGTTGCCGTATCTGGCGCAGCACGCGGAAATTGATCTTTTCGTTGATGGGTTCACGCCTACTAACGAAGCGATCACCGAGGCGTTTGAAGTTTTTGACTACCAGCGCAATCCTCCAATCCTCGAGAAACTAAGCGGCTACGACGCGACCCTCTATCACATCGGCAATGATCATCGTTACCATGCGGGGATTTGCTCCACGCTGCGAAAACATCCCGGCGTAACAGTATTTCATGATTTCGCGTTACAGGATTTTTTCCTTGGCCTGGCGCAACAAGAACGTTCGCCGGCGATCTATCTCGACGAGCTGCAGGCTTGCCACGGGACGCAAGAGCGCATTCGCGCGGCTCGCAACCTGAGCCGCGGCGCCACACCGCCGCAGGCTGAGGCGCCGATCGAGTTCCCGCTTAACTGCAGGCTGGCGCGCGCAGCGGAAGGCATCATTGTGCACTCCGAGTGGAGCCG
>JBKPNP010000503.1:0-1383 GCA_046732775.1 Acidobacteriota bacterium | reverse complement strand
GTCATGTCTTTGATCAGGTGCGTGGTCTCCGGAGCGAGGGGCACCATCCAGCCGCCGCCGAAATATTTAATGGCCGGAATCAGCACGAGGTAAGACAACACGCCGCCGGCAAACATGATCGACGCGATGCGTGGTCCGATGATGTAACCGACGCCCAGCAATGCCGGATTGTTTTCGATCGAAACTGAGGCGCCTTCGAAAGGTTTGCCGAAGACCTTGGTCGGATACTCTTTCCAGGTCCGCCAAACTTGCTCGACCGCGTAGTAAATGAAACCTATGCCGAAGCCCGCGATAATCGTTTTGCCGCCGCTGATTGCTTCGTCAGCAGTGCCGACGTCAGTTCCCTGTCGCGAGGCGTTGCGTGATTCCTCCGACGCACCGGCCTTCAAAACTTCAGCGCAAGCAGTGCCTTCGGGATACTTCAAATAACCGTGTTGCGCGACGATCAGTGCGCGTCGCAAAGGAATCATCATCAGGATGCCGAGTAAGCCCCCCAGCACGGCGACCAGCATCACGCGACCTAACTCCAGGTCGAAACCCAAAATCATGATCGCGGGCATGGTTACGCCGAGACCAAAAGCGATGGATTCACCCGCCGAGCCCGCTGTCTGAACAATGTTGTGTTCCAGGATGGTCGCTTCACGGACGCCGATCTTCGCTAACATTTTGAAGACGGTGATCGAGATCACGGCAACTGGAATGGAGGCGCTGACGGTGAGTCCAACTTTCAGGACCAGGTAAAGCGAGGAGGCGCCGAAAACGATTCCTAAAAGCGTGCCGACGATCAAGGGAATGATCGTGAGCTCGGGCAGCGTCACCTCGGCCGGGATAAAAGGCTTGAAGTCCGCCAGAAAAGGATTGTCAGGCACAAAGCCAACACGATCCGGATATTCGTTCACAGGAATCTTCTCAGATGCCATCCGTGGAACCTCCGATTAAGTTTGTACAGCGGGGAGTGCGTAGGGGTTAGTGCGTGGGCTACTTTACACGCGCCTTCCGCACTGGGCAAGCTAATCCACGAGCACCCGGTGCTTCCCAACACTCTTAAATTCCAAACAACATCGGTTAGACTTCAAACGTTCTGCCAACAAACCTCCTGGATTCTCGCAATGCGGAAACGTTTCCTGATTTTCCCGTTTGTCTCCGTCCTGGTTCTGACGCTGCTTTCGCTTCAGGCCACTGCGCGACTGGCCACACAAACCAAGACTCCCGCCGAGATTCCGACTCCGCAAAAAGTGCTCGGATTCGTTCCCGGCGACGATCGCAAACTCGCCAGCTGGGCCCAGGTCATCGAGTACTTCACCGCTCTTTCCCGTACTAGTAATCGTGTGAAGTTTGAAACGCTCGGCCAATCGACGATGGGTCATCCGTTCGTTATGGCGA
>JBKPNP010000502.1:0-7646 GCA_046732775.1 Acidobacteriota bacterium | reverse complement strand
GGGTCGCCGAGAATGGCGCCGAAGTCACGAGCGTTTTATAAATGTAATCGCCCGAGGTGTTTCCGTCGTTGTTCGCCTGATTGCCGGCGGCGTAAAAGGTGACGACGCCAATGTCCGTTGCTGGCGCAGTCCAGTTAAAGGTCCAGCTCGCTCCGTTTTGTTGACCGATGAAAGTTCCGTTAACACTGTGCTCGATGTACTGCCGGGCGTTTCCGGGTCCGGCGTTGGCCACAACCTGCGTAAGCTCATCGGCATTTTGCAGATTGCCGGCTTTTTCATCGGACGTGTCGAGAACCGTCAGCTCAAACCCCCAGCGCAGTCGCGTCGGGTCCGGGTTCGTATGCGTAACAGTGATTGGATAGGTTTGACCGGGGACGTAGGTCTGCGGTGCGGTGATCGAGATATGTCCGGTGCCGGAATCCGTCGGAACGTGACATTCGGCGCACGCTTCCGGTTCTTCGCCCGGTGCTGCGGTGTAGCCCGCGGGCGGTCCGGCGGAAAAGGCATTGACCGGTCGCGTGACGGTGTTACTCGATAACAGGAATCCGAAGATTGCAACGAGCAGCGAGGGCAGGACGATCAATCTCACCTTATCGAGTCGACACATGAAAGCGTTGTCAGTCATCGCGCTGATTCTATTTCAAAAATTTGGGAGGGTTTGAAAAATAGCCCGGCAATATCGGCCGGGCTATTTGTCGTAACGCAAACTGTTAGTTTGCGTAATCCTTCCTAAACACATCCGCAAACTAACAGTTTGCGTTACCAGCTAGGACATGAAGCCAAGGTTTGTCGTCGGAAATCTGCCAATCAACGGAAACACAGCTGACAGGTCAGCGCTT
Source organism: Acidobacteriota bacterium (assembly GCA_046732775.1). Classification (GTDB taxonomy): domain Bacteria; phylum Acidobacteriota; class Blastocatellia; order Pyrinomonadales; family Pyrinomonadaceae; genus PSRF01. The sequence goes on along the minus strand of JBKPNP010000502.1, from coordinate 6,807 downwards.
GAGAGTCCATACCACGTCGCCAGTGTCGCTCCGTATTGCTCGACTGAGGTGGATGGAATCCAGCGGCCGCGCGGAGCCAGGCCGCTGTCAGTATCGTCAGGTCCGCCCAGCGCGAGACTTGGATACGTTCCATAGAGCGTGTGGCCCAGCACGGCGCCGCCAACGATCAAGTGATGGTTTCCCCACGCGTGATCGCTGCCCACGGTCGCTGTTCCCGATCCGGCCGGTTGCAGCGTTCTGCCAAAGTCAGACATCGTGAAGAGCGTTACCTTGTCCGCCAGTCCGAGTTCCACAGTCGCGTTGTAGAAGGCATTAATTGCCTGGCTCACCTGCATCAGCAGAGTTCCCTGTCCGTTGAGCTGTGCGGAGTGCGTATCAAATCCACCGAGCTGCACAAAGAAAATCTGGCGCTTCATGTTGATGCCCGCGTTGGCATCGGTGCTTGCCTTAATCATACGCGCCACCTGCAAAAGCTGGCGACTGATTGAGGTGCTTGGATTCGGGAACGGAGTGTTCAGAACCGGATTAACGTTCGACAAAGCATTGTCGGTTTGAATTGCGCTGGAGCGGGTGTCACTGGCCGCCTTGATCAGTTTGAAATTGTTGTCGTAGCCGCGCAGCTCATTGAACGACGCAAGCCTGGAGTTGATCTCTGCCGTAGTTGGATTACCGGGCGCGTTACTGAGCACCAGCACATTCGCGAGGCTCGTACTTGAATCGGCGACCGCGAGCTGTCTGGTATCAACGCCAGTCAGAAACAAGTTGATGCCGGCGATCGAGACGTTACTGGGAAAGCTGGCCAGGCCATTTAAGCCGGCAGTCTTGTCCGCGAGCCGTCCGCCCCAACCAGTCTGACTGACGGTGTCCGCGATCGATGTTTGAAATGAACCAACCTGGTCGGAGTGTGAAAACAATTGGAGCGGTTTTTTACCGGTGCCGTTTTGGTAGGTGGTACGCGTCAGCGGTTCGACCAGTGGCCCGTTGTTGCAGAGCACTGCAAGTTTGCCCGAGTCAAACAGAGCCTTCACTTCCGGCATGCTGGGATGAAAACCATAAGAGCCACCGCTTGCCGGAGAAACGGGCAGGAGACTGGCTTGCGCAATCGCGAGTTGAGAAGCACTCCGGGCGTTGGCGTATTGCGTGTACTGATCGAGCGACACCAACATGTTATTGCCGTCGTTGCCGCCGTTCATGAAAAGGCAAACGAGCGCCTTGTAGTCAGTCGCAGCTTGCGGCGTCAGCGCGTTAACAATCCCAAACTTCTCGATCTGTGAGACGAGCGCCATACTGCCGAGCGCGCATGCGCCATTGCGAAGAAAGTCTCTGCGTGTTTGTGCCATGATAATTATCTCTGTATGTCGTACTGCGAAGACGTAGCCGCCAGGTAAACGGCGACGCGGGCGCGCTTCTGGTTCCGAGTCGAGACAGTGGCGTCGTTGATTGCGTTCATCGCCGTAATTAACGAGGTGCGCATTTCGGTCGACATCGTTCCATGGAACATAAGTGAGTTGAGTGCGTCTGCGATGTCGCCAGGATTTCCGGCAAGGGCCTCCAGATTTGCGAGGTCCATAGAAGTTCCGCGCGGGCGATCGGGACTGAAGGCGGTCGGCGAGCTATTGGCTGACACGCCGGAGTAAACAAGCGTGTTGATGTCGTTAGCGCGGCGCAGCGTGGTCGAAGTCGAAAGTATTCCGAACGCCGGCCCCAGTATCTTTGTGCCTGGAACCTCGTAAGCTGGCTGGTAATAACTGAACACGGTGTTGGGCTGGAAGATTGGCTGATCCAAAGTTCCGGTGAAATCCGTTGATGAGTTTCGACCAAGGACGCCGTCACTGGTGGCGAGCTTGTCGGCAGACTTTACGTTGAAAGCGCGTAACACTCCGTTGATGTATTGGGCGGGTTCGCGCAATTTGCCGTAATTCGGATCGGTCTTCACGTCGCCGCGCGCTTCGGGATCGAGCAGTATTGCCTGGACTACGAGTCGCAGATTGCCGCGCACGTTTGAACACCCCTGCGGATAGAGACCGCTGCAATCGTTATTAAAGACGCGAGCAACGCGTTCCACGTAAGCGGGACTCGGATTGCTGGTCACCAGGTGTTGTATCAATTGCTTGCTGATGAACGGGCCGACGTTCGGATGGTTGAAAATATTGTCGAGCGCCGCCGTCAGGTCTGCCTGCGCACAGGCGATATTCGCCGCGCCGCTGGAGCTCGAGCAGGCTGTGGTGGTGAACCCGTTCAGCAGTGTCTTGGCGCCGAAGTCGTGATTAGTGCCCCCTCGTGGAATCATCGGATCACGCCAGTTCGCGGTGCCCGGCGCAATTGTTCCTGGCACCAAATTCCAACCAGTAAACACGCGAGTAAATTCATTGACCTGCGTTTGCCCGTACGAAGGGATCGGAATTCCCTGCGCATCGAGTTGCGGCGTGCCGTCAGGATTCAGCGCGGCCGTGCCGATTGAGAACAACTGCAGAATTTCACGCGCGAAGTTTTCATTGGGACTAGTGCGCGTGCTGAGCCTCATGTCGAGGTATTCACCCATCGCCGGACTCAGAGTGACTTCCTGGAGGAGGGTGCGGTAATTCCCAAAGGCATTGCGATCGAGTGCCTGCAGGTAGACGGTCATCCAGCTAGGCCGATTGACTTCGCTATTGGCCGACACCACCAAAATTTGGTGCAGTGCAAACGCGACCCGCTGTCGCAGTTGATCCTGCCCGTAGAGAGCGCTGCTGAAAAAAGTTCGGTGCAGTGGATAGACTGAAAAGTTATCTCGTACACAAACAGACACGTTGTAATTGGGATCGCTCGGGTTCGTCGCCGGACACGCGCTGCCATCTTCAGCTGGAAACGCGAGGTCCGGGTAATTCGATCCTTTGGCTGGATTCGCAACCGGTGCGCTGAACTGCTCGTTGAGGTAAGCGAAAAACCCAACTGACTTAAGGTGCGTAACGTCGGCAGAAGTTGGACCCCAGGTGGCCTGGTCGAGAAAACGGATTGCATCGGCATCGCTGATCGCGCTGGTGAATGGATCGGGTGTCAGCGGCGCATCAGCTGGCGGAGGAGTAGCAGGCGCGGGAGTGGGAACGGCGCCCACGTCATCGACGGGTCCGCCGCCCATATGGCCGATCGCCGCGCGGACTCTATTACTGCCCATGCCGTGTAAATTCAAACGCAGCAGGACGTCGCCTGCGTCACCGATGTCGTCAGCCAATCTGACTATGAACATGGTGATGCCGGGAAAGTTTGGCACCTGGCCCATGAACTCGATCTTTAACGGGAAAAGTGTTCCGGCGGCGTTTTGAGCATCGGCCGTGAATGCGCTGGCGCCTTCGCCCGGGAGAAGTTCAAGACCCATCGCGAAGATGCAAATACGCGTTCGCGTGTCAGAACTGAAAGCGACCGAGGAAGTAATCGGAAACGGCTCGCCACGGAGTGTGACAGACTCGAGCGCGATCGCGCGCGTCGAACTGCTCTGGCTAATGAGTATCGGAGCTTTTGCGTTTGCAGCATCGCTCGTGGCCGCAGCGGCGCAAAAGATCATCGTCAATAAAAACGAATGAAAGAACAGCAGCTTGGGTGAGCGGCAGAGGGGACTCGTTATCATAAAGTGGCACTCCAATTACGCGATCGCTGTCAGAAACCGGCGAACACTCAACGTGAACTATGAGGTACCAATTGGATTGGTGAAGGGGCCACCCGGCCAATTTCCCAGGGGCAGGAACTATAGCATTTTCACGGAAGCCCCGGTCAACAAATTAGACGACCGGCGGGCCCACAAAGCCGAAAGAAATTATTGTAAACCGAGGGGGACAAGCGTTCGGAGTTACATGTTTTGCAACTGGTTTGACAGCAGTAGGTAGGTCTCCTATTATCACTGCACTTGTCGGGGCGTGGCTCAGCCTGGTAGAGCGCTCGGTTCGGGACCGAGAGGTCGGAGGTTCGAATCCTCTCGCCCCGACCATGATTTCTAACGAAAACGGACAGCAAGCGCTGTCCGTTTTTTGTTGAGTGCTTTGTGTGGCCATTCAGTCGGCCAGGTTAATCGCCTCGGGTTCTACTGTCTTCGACCTGCGCAGATGGCGCACATGACGCCAGATCCACCAGCCTCCCAGTAGCACGCCGATAATGCCGATAACGAAATCGAACCGATGGAACCACGTCTTGAGGGTCTCATCCTGGTTCCACTTCTCGCCCAGCTTCTGACCCACGTAGGCAAGGCCGAGACACCACGGCAGTGATCCGGCGAAGGTGTAAAAGACAAAGCGCTTGAGGTTCATGCGAGCGATGCCAGCGGGAAACGCAATGAAGGTGCGAATCGCCGGCAGCAACCGGCTTACGAACACGATCACTTCGCCGTAGTTCGCAAACCACCGGTCCGCTAAATCGAGGTCGTGCGGAGAGACCAGTACGTAACGCCCGTACTTCTCGATCAGCGGACGGCCGCCTTTGCTGCCCACCCAATAAGCGACGAGTGAACCGAGTACGCAGCCGACGGCGCCGGCGACACCGACGAGCCAAATGTTCATCTGGCCGGTGGAAACGAGATAACCGGAAAACGGCATGATAATTTCGGACGGCAAGGGTATGCATGCCGACTCAATCGCCATCAACAAAACTATTCCGGAATAACCGAGAGTAGAAATAACGGCAACGATGATGCCTGATAAGAATTCAATTAATTTTGCGATCATTTAGAAAGACTAACTGCAAGTTTTAAGTTCCGAGTTCCGAGTTTCGAGTTACCGTCGCAATCGAGTTGAGTTTCTTCTGCCAAGTGCAGAACAAAGCCGCCCAGAAGCCTGAACTCGAAACTCAAAACTCGAAACTTTTTATGTAGACCACCCGTGCTGTCCTATCAACGGTACAAACGCACAGGCGCCGTGATCTTCCTGGTTAAATCCGACTTCAGTTTTAATTGCCCGAATCAGCCGCTGCGATTCCCGCGTTTCGCCAACTGGAACGACCAGGCGACCGCCCAGCTTTAGTTGTGTTACCAACGGCTGCGGTACAGTTGGCCCGCCGGCAGCAACCAAAATTGCGTCATAGGGAGCGTTCGCCGCCCATCCAAGCGTGCCGTCGAAACACTTTACCGTCGCGTTGTAAATGTTTAGTTGTCTAATGCGCGCCTGTGCTTCGCGCGCGAGGCTGGCGATGCGTTCAATCGAATAAACCTGACCCGCAACCTTCGCGAGTATTGCCGTTTGATAACCCGAACCCGCGCCTATTTCGAGCACGCGACTGTTAACATCGATCTCAAGCAGCTCGGTCATGCGCGCGACGATGTAGGGCTGCGAAATCGTTTGGCTGCCGCTTATCGGTAGGGCGTGATCACCGTAGGCCCGTCCCTGCAAAGCTTCGGGAACAAACACATGTCGCGGTACGGACCGCATTGCGTCTAACACCCGGGTGTCTCGAATTTGATAATGATCGCGAAGGCGTTCGACCATGCGTTCGCGCGGGATGGAGTAATCCTGATTTCTGTTCGAAGGCTGATGACCAGTAGTTTGCACGAACTTCAAACGGAGGGTTTAAATCTTCTAACCTTTGTGAACCAATTCCGGATCGTTTAAGTAACCCCAGCTCTCAATCGCGGTGAGCGCCCGGTGATCGGTCATATCGCTCTTTAACGGAGTGACCGAAATGTAACCCTGATCGATAGCATTGTAGTCCGTTCCGACCGCCGCGCTGTTATTAAAATATTCCTCGCCGATCCAGAAGTAAGGCTTACCCCGCGGATCGATGTGTTCGGTGATGACCGGACGCGCGTTCTTAATACCCTGCCGCGTCACTTTCACGCCTTTGATTTCCTTTGCCGGAATATTGATGTTGAGCAAAGTGCCTTCCGGCAGTCCTTCAGCTAAAACTTTCTGCACTGCCAATACAGCGAACCGCGCCGCTTCAGTAAAGTTATAACCTTCCCGTGCGACGAGACTAAACGCGAGGCCCGGAACACCGAGAATTGTCGCCTCAAGCGCGCCTGCCACTGTGCCTGAATAAGTCGCGTCGTCTCCGAGATTGCCACCGTGATTGATTCCGGAAGCACAGATGTGTGGCAAATCGTCCGGCGGCAGAATCTTATTTAACGCGAGTGTGACGCAGTCAGTCGGCGTACCGTCTACGGTCCAATGCCGGTCATCAATCTGCCGAATGCGCAGAGGCCGCGCCAGCGTCAGACTGTGAGACGCGCCGCTCATTTCCGAAGCTGGGGCGACTACATACACGTCGCCAACTTCTTTCAGCGCTTCCTCGAGCTTGCTCAGCCCGTGCGACTGAATGCCGTCATCGTTTGTGAGCAGAATTCTCGTCATTAAGAAATGCGCTGTACGTTGGATAACCTGGCCACGACCGGGTTCATTGTGTGAGCGCTGACGACAGGAGAACAGCCTGAGTTACAGGCTATGAAGGTCGGCTCTAACAAGTTCGATTAGTCTCGAGGAGCAGATGGGCGCATGCGGCCTTTTTTCTTGTTCCGCTTGCGAGCCAAAGCTGATTTGAGTTTGGCTTTTTGGCCGGGAGGAATGAAGAACGCATGCTTCTTGGCGTCCTTGATAATCTCTTCCGTCATCACTTTTCGCTTGAAACGCCGCAATGCACTTTCAATCGACTCACCCTGATTAATAGTAACTATAGCCATTCGCTTTCTGTCTTTCCTTTAAATTGATTTTCGCCCAGCTATTTAACACGTCGCAATCGTTGCCGGTCAAGTACGGAACGGATTGATCGCCATCATTAACTTTGACGCAGTGAACCCCGCGACGATTAGGTCGTTCGCGGGGTTCACTGAAGAACTTGGACAAACTGAACTAA